>JANTGP010000102.1 GCA_024762835.1 Bacteroidota bacterium | reverse complement strand
TGTTGCTGTAAATCCTGATACTACCATTACTTATCCATATGGTATTTATGTCGAACCTTCAACAGGATTCTTAGTAGATTATAATTATATAGCTCCTGACTTACTTAGGATAGGAGGAACCGGTAGTTTTACTTTTTACTTTGTAAATATTGGTAATGTTGACATTCCGTTTATTAAGGCTGATATTACTATTCCAAACTACTCTAATCTATTAAGCATAAACACATCTAATGATGTTATATTAAGAAATGAATTTGTCGATATTCCGAATGAAGAGATTCCTTACTTTGTTGATAATGGGAACTCAAGAGTAATACCTGTAATTTATAAAGATTTACAACCTGGCGATATCTTTACTGTATCAATAACAGTAAATGGATTTCAAGGAAACACCTTTTCTCTTAGAACAAGAGCTTTAGGTTATGATAAAGAGTCTTTTATTTTTTCACAATTATCATTAGCCGAAAACTTAAGATGGTCAATGTATAACCATCCTAATCTTTTTACTGCAACTCAGGATTTAAACATGATGGCACTATTAAGTGATTGTGAGATATGGAGAGATACTGTTTTAAATCAAATGGTTAGTTCAAGTTTAATAAATATCGACGATACTATTGGAATGGATATTTCTTGTGAGACACTTTCCGAATCAATTGGTGAGTCTCTTGTTCCTGTTACATTAGAAGGAGATTTTACATTTAGCCCCGGAAACAGCCCCGGTACCATGATATTACCATTTACATCATTTGAATCGGGCGACGATTATTTATGGGAGATTAATAAATACAATGGTACAGCCGGAATGGATCCGGGATGGGATTTACTTGAGGTATCAGGAGCAATAACTGTAAATTCAACAAATCTGAATCCTTTTGTTGTTAGAATAGCCAGCCTGAATGCATGGAACGAACCGGATTATTTAGATGGCTGGTATCCGGCTGTTGATAAATGCTGGCCAATAGCGATTGCAGGAGGAGGTTTTATAAATTTTGATCCATCAAAAATTGCTTTGGACATTTCACGATTTACGGACTACAACCAATTATACGGTGGGACATTTAGCTTACAACTACAAGGAACTGATACACTGCTATTATGTTTTACAGCACATATCCCTGGAATCGGCGAACCCGGTGTGCCGGGTGCTCCCGGTGGTCCTGGACATGTTGGAAGTCCCGGGGGTAAAGGTGGTCCTGGTGGAATAGGAATTCTTCCCGGACCAGGCGGTGTTGGTGGTATTGGAGGCCCAGGCATAACAGAGATACATTTGGTTCCGGGAAATGGCGGGCAAGGTGGAGATGGTGGAGATGGCATTGCCGGACAAAACGGAGGCCAAGGTGGTGATGGAGGCCAAGGTGGTACCGGTGGGACAGGCTCACCTGAGATGGGAAGTGACGGAGGAAATGGTGGCCCAGGCGGACATGGTGGAGCCGGAGGAGCCGGAGGAAATGGTGGCCCCGGTGGAAATGGCGGACAAGGTGGAAATGGTGGTGCAGGAAATGGCGGACAAGGTGGCCCGGGCGGCCCAGGTGGCTCTGGTGGCTCTGGTGGTAGTTCCGGCCCTGGAGGAGGTAGCGGTTCGCCCGGAAATCCGGGTTCTTCTAATCCGGGCGGTCCCGGAGGAGGCGGTTTTAATTCTCCCGGAGGAGGATTTGGTGGTCCCGGAGGCGGAGGTTCAAATGGATTTGGAGTCCCATGTAATTCAGCAAATCAGGGACAAAAAATTTGTGATGCAGTTTTTAAAGCTACCGGCTGTGGACTTGCACTTATTGGTTGTGCAACATTTGAAACAGGCATTGGAGCTATAATATGCATTTATGGTATTGGCTCATGTGTGGGTGCATTTAATTCTCCTGTCACATTAGGAGGAGTAGACTTACTTGGCTGTATTGATGAGGGTCTGGCAGGACCAATAAATTGTGCAGGACAATATATATGTAATCAGGTAGTGAAATCGTGCGACCCGAATGATATAATTGGACCCGCCGGATACGGAGAAGGAAATTATGTTGCTCAATTTGAAACCCTGCCATATATGATAAGGTTTGAAAATGACTCAACATTTGCTACAGCTTCTGCTCAAAGAGTTGAGGTCCACATGCCTATTCCTTCCACTTTAAATCCTTTTTCATTTAGATTAAAAGAATTTGGTTTCGGACTTAACACCTTCCCTGCTCCCGAAAATGCATCTTCTTCATACCAGCTAATCGATATGCCTGATAGTCTAGGTTATGACGTTCAATATACAGCAGGAATTGATATTGTAAATAATGATCTGTTCTGGGTTTTCCAAACAATTGATCCTGCCACAGGATTACCTCCTACAGATGCTGCAACAGGATTTCTTTCTGTTAATGACAGTTTAGGCAATGGCGAAGGCTTTGTTAGTTTTACAATTAACCCTGCAAGTTCAACTCAAACAGGAGATTCTATCTTTGCTGAGGCTGAAATTATTTTTGATATTAATGACCCAATAAACACTCCTCGTATTTTTAATATTATTGATGCAGGTAAACCAACGAGTATAGTTGCTGCTCTTCCTGAGGTAAGTGACACTACAACAATACTAATTGATTTTATTGGCTCTGATGACATAGGCGGATCAGGAATAGCAAAGTATAGATTATATGTATCTGAAGAAAACGGACCTTGGGAATTTTATAATGAGTTTAACCTAAACACACAAGCAACATTTACAGGTGTTGATGAAACAACATATAGCTTTTTCTCAAGGGCAGTAGATAATGTTGGAAATATAGAGGGAATGAAAGACTATGCCGAAACTACCACAATAATTAATCCTTCAACACTCAGTCTTGGTGGTTTGGTTACTTACGATAATAATAATAACAGTCCGCTTCAGAATGTTAGTATTATTGTTTCAGACTCAACAGGTGCTGCTGTTGATACATCAATAAGCGATGTAAATGGAAACTATTATTTCCCTTCGCTAATACCCGGAACTTATCAAATTAGTGCAAGCTCTAATGCTGAATGGGGAGGAGGAAATGCAACCGATGCTCTTATCATAAGCAAGTTTACAGTTGGTACCTATTCTCTTACAGCTTTCAGGCAAGAAGCTGCTGATGTAAATTTAAGCTCATCAATAAACTCTACGGATGGTTTACTGGTAAAAAGAAGAACAATTGGAATTATTAATTCTTTCCCTTCCGGCGATTGGTTGTTTGATGCCGATTCTGTTAATTTAAATGGAAATCTTGTTTACGATATAACAGGATTATGTTACGGAGATCTTAACGGCTCTCTGGTTCAACCCGGGAACTTAGCTAAGTCATACAATTCAAACGTGCAACTATTAAATGATGGTGAGATTTACACATCGGGTAATTCTGAGTTTATCGTTAATATTAGAGTACATGATGAGTATAGCTTTAATGCATTAACTCTTTTATTAGAATATAATCCCGAGTTAATGGAGTTTAAAGGTTTAAGCTCGGATATTGATGGAATTATGCATAATTCACTTGAGGGTGAAATAAGAATTGCATGGGAATCACTCTCAACAAAAGTATTAAATGAAGATGATGTTTTAGTTAGGTTGAGGTTTATAACAAAGGAAACAGATATTGATTGTGTTGCTGCAATTGAAGCAAGTGTTCTTTCTGAATTTGCCGACAAAGAAGCACAGCTTATAAGTGATGTAAAACTTTACTATCCCGAAATTAATATTCTTAAAGACGGTGAATTCTCCTTAAGTAATAATTTCCCTAATCCTTTTAACGAAAATACAAGCATTGTGTATGTATTACCCGAAGATGGAATAGTAACATTGAAGATTTATAATTCCTTAGGCGAATATGTTTCAACAGTCATTAGTGAAAAACAAAAAGCCGGCAGTTATACTGTTAACTTTAACAGAGGCAACTTAGCATCTGGAGTTTATCAATATAAAATTATAGTAAACGGAACAACAAGAAGTTATTCTAAAACAAAAATGATGGTTATTAATAACTAGTTTTTTTATGATTAAGAAAGTGTCATCCATAGTATTATTTACGGTAACAGTTTTATTATTGATTACCGATAATGCTACATCTCAAACCGGGGCAATTACTATTGCTTCGGTTGAGGGATGTCAGGGTGATATTATTGAAATACCTGTTGTTGCTACTGATTTATTTAATATTGGTGCAATAACATTATTTATTGATTACAACCCTGAATCATTTGTTTTTGATACTTTGTTAAATATTAATCCTGCTTTAAATGGTTTGCTGTTTAATGATGTTGAACAACCGGCAGGAACTTTGCCGGGTGGGAAAATTGCTGTTTCGTGGAGTGGTTTTAATTCTGTTGATTTAGGTAATGAAAACTTATTTATATTATCTTTCCTGTATCTTGGGCAAAATGATAGTATTGTATTTTCGTCTAATAATGAGGTGGCAGATTTTGAAGCTAATATTTTAAACTTAAATTATCAGAATGCACTGATTCAGTTGTCGGAAGAAGTTTCAATTACTCAGCAACCAATTGATTTATCTATTATGTCAGATGAAAATGGATATTTCACCATAGAGGGAAACAATATCAATAATTTTAACTGGCAATATAAAATTGCTGGACAATGGATATCTATTCAAGATAATGAAACTTTTACAGGACAAAATAGTAATACTCTCAACATCTACTCACCTGATGTAAGTTTAAATGAAACTTATTTCAGATGCCGGGTACTGGGATGTAACAATATGTATTCTGATAGTGTACAATTATTTGTCCAAGCAAATTCTTTGTGGCAGATAAGCAATGAAAAATTTATATCTGTTTACCCTAATCCTGCAAGCAATTTTGTAAATATTAAAATTACAGGAGTTTCAGAATCATACAATTTGTCTCTTTTTAGTGTAACATACGGCTTTACACAGATTCTTGATAATTACACTTATAACAAAGATGTATTAACTATTAACACCGGTCAATTTGCTTCGGGTGTTTATTACATTCTATTGTCAAAGGATAATAATATACAATTTCAAAAAAGAATAATATTATATAAATAAATGATATGGAATATTTACAGAATAAAAATATGTACGGTATGAAAAAGCTTTTCATTTTTCTTTTCATAATCTTTTCATGGCATTTTATGCAGGCACAATCAATAACAATTGATAACTATAATCAGGATGCGGGAACAAGTCTGATAGTTTCAGTTGGGATGGAAAATATCAGCAATATAGGTGCTATAACCTTGTTTATCAGCTACGACACACTTGTACTGGAGTTTGATACCATATTGAATATCAGCAGTCAATTCCCCGGATTATTAGCCAATAATATGCAAAGCCAGCAAAAAGTTGGAATTGCATGGAGCACTGCAAGCTCAGGGGTGTCTGTTGTTTCAGAAGAGTTATGTCAGATACGCTTTCAGTTTATAGGTAATAGCACAGAGATATCTTTTAATAGCTATTCGGAAATAGCAGATTTTAATGCTGATATTATCCCTGTTACTTTTAACAATGGAAGCATCAGCGAAAGCTTTACTGTACAGATGTCTTCTTTAAACCCAAATTATTGCACATCAGATATTCCTGTAGTTTTAGCGGGTACACCTGCCGGTGGAATATTTGAAATTGATGGCTCTGTTGCAACAGAATTTTCTCCGGCAACAGTTGGTACAGGAACCCACACAATTACCTATGCCTATGTAAATCCTTATGGCTTTGGAGATACTGTTTCTACAAGTGTTAATGTTTTTGCATCACCTCAAATTAGCACTCAATCATCAGGGACTATTTGTTTTGGGCAGGCTGTTGGCGAAGCTTCAGTTGCAATAATATCAGGACAATCTCCTTATTCTTTTGCATGGTCGGATGGGCAAACTACACAAACGGCTCTATCCTTAATTGCCGATACATATTATGTTACAGTAACAGACAATAATGGCTGTATCGTTACTGATACTACAGAAATATTAGCTTCGGACGAAATTGTCTACAATTTTGATATTACTAACCTTACAGCCTTGGGGGCAGGTAATGGAGCTATTGATTTAACGGTTACATCAGGCAATTCGCCATTTGGATTTTTATGGTCAACAGGCAGCACTCTCGAAGACTTGACAGCTTTACAGGCAGGTGTCTATCCGCTTACTATTACGGATAATTTAGGGTGTACGCAAATTGATTCAGCAGAAGTTAAGGCTATGTCTCATCATCAAATAATTATCCCCAATCAATGGAGTATCTTTTCTTTAAATGTTGAACCATACAGCCCATCTATGGATATTGTTGTGGCAGATATTGCATCAAATATTATTCTTGTTAAAGATGAGGTTGGAGAAGTTTACTGGCCATTTTTTCAGTTAAATGAAATTGGCAATGTTGATGTAGGAGATGCATATCAGATTAAATTAATAATTCAGGATACTCTTGATGTAGATGGTTTTTATATTTTCCCTGAGAATACAGCGGTTGACCTTCCTGCCGGTTGGAGTCTATTTGGTTATTTAAGAACATCGCCAAGTTTGATTGTTACAGTATTATCATCTCTTGTCTCAGATGTTGTAATTGTAAAGAATGGTGCAGGACAAACATACTGGCCTCAGTATAATGTAAATATGATTGTGAATATGAATCCGGGAGAAGGTTATCAAATTAAAATGGCAGCACAGCATAATCTGTTTTATCCACCAAATTAATTTGCTTTTCTTTTAAATTCTGAAAGTATAATACCTGTTGCAACGGCTACGTTTAGCGATTCGGGTTCTTGTTGCCCGGTTATGAAATTTAGGATTGCTATTTTATTGGTTATAAATGGTTCAATACCACTTGAAATACCATTACCCTCATTTCCCATTACAATAATCCCTTTATCACTAAGTTGAGATTTGTAAATATTTTCGCCATTCATGTAAGTCCCATATATAGGAATATCGCTATTTGATTGTATATCTTTAAAGAAATTAAGCAAATCTAAATAGTGAAGCTTTACTCTTAGCAATGCCCCCATTGAAGCCTGAACAACTTTAGGATTAAACATATCTACGGTATTTTTCGAGCAAATAATATTTTCTATTCCAAACCAATTAGCAAGCCTTATAATTGTGCCAAGGTTACCGGGGTCTTGTATATCATCAAGAACAAGAGATAATTGCGAGCTTATTTCAGAAATAGAGAATGAATATTCGGGAAATTGTACAACAGCAATAACATTAGGGGGTGTTTTTAATTGACTGATTTTTTTTATTCCTGTTTCATCCGTTTCTATTAACTCTTTAATATTATTAGAAGCCTTTAAATGGCCTCCCCATTTATTAGTGTAAATTAGAAAATGGATTGTCAATTCGCTTGAAATTATTTCGTTAACAAGTTTATTTCCTTCAGCAATAAACATTGAGTTGATATCGCGAAACTTTTTCAGTCTCAAGGAGTTTATAAACTTTATTTTATTTTTGCTTAGCATGGTTCTATATTTAATCTTTTCACAACAATCTAAAGTGCTGATATTTTGCCCTTTCAGGGCATTTGTTCTCATGTTGTTATTCATTCATAGGGCGTTGCCCTATGCTTAAATATTAATGCCTTTCAGGCATTTAATTCATACAAATATAAAAAGCCTTGCACCGTGCTTAGTTATCATTTCCTATCTACTATTTAACTCATGCAAATATAAAAATGTTTTATGGCTAATTTTTACAACTAACTAAAGCATTTACTAATTTTGGCTGAAAGCCAAATATATCTTGCTTAGCAATTGTATTAGTAATCTATTCGGACTACTGTCACTAAATAAAAGCTTTAAAACAAATATCAGAAATATTTAGTATTTTTGAGTTTTTCATATTTACAAGTCATGCCTTTAATAATACAATATAAAAAGATTTGTTGCTTGAAACATCTGTTTCTAATATTGATATTATGTACTATACAAACACATATTTTTTACGGACAGAAAAATTTTGACAATATAACAGATGAAGTGTCAACCATGCCAGATGATACTTCAAAAGTGAATCGGCTGTTATTATTGGGTGAGCATTATTGTAGTAGAGACAACGACAAGGCCTTAATGTTTCTTCAAGAAGCATATACTATTTCGATGAATATAGATTACCCACAAGGTATTGGTAAAAGTTTGATGTGGCAAGGAAGAGTATATTACTATAAGTCTAACTTTGACTTATCAAACAAGTATCTGGATAAGGCAAAAAAAATATTGGAAACGACAGATGATATTAATGCCCTCTCTTTCTGGTATATGGCAAAGGGTGCAGACATGACAGTTGGGGGAGATTATGTTCGAGGGATAGAAGTGTTCAAGAAATCAATTGAGTTATCAAAAAAAATTGGCAACAAGAAGCGAGAGTCAACAGGCTACTACAGTATTGGAGAGATATTGCGTGACAGAGGGGATGTTAATAAGGCAATGAAGTATTATGAAGAAGCTCTGAGTATTAAAAAAGAAATATCTGATACAATGGGAATTGCTAATGTGTTTAGTTGCTTAGCATATTCCTTCAGTTCTCTAGGGATGTTAGATTCATCTTTGTACTACCATAAACAAGCCCTGAAGATACGAACCGAATTAAAAATAGATCGTCACATCGCCTCATCAGAAATGAACATAGGAGAAATCCTAATTAAAATGGGACGGTATGATGAAGCGATAAAAATCCTAAAGCAGGCTCGCCCCATTTTTGAATCATTAAACGAAATGACAGGGCTAATAATGGTGAATTTGAAATTGGCTGAAGCAATGAACTGTTTAGCTAATCCAAAAGCTTTAGAATTGGCTAACAGAACTTTACAAATGACTAAGGACATAAACAACCAGTATCTACTTAGCGTTTCTTATCATAAATTGTCAGATATTTATGCATTTAGGAATGATTATAAAAAAGCTTTTGAATATCAGAATAAATATAGGCAGATTGCTGATAGCCTGTTTAACTCTGAAAAAGATCGTATGTTAGAAGAGCTTGAAATAAAATTCCAAACAGAAAAAAAGGACAATAAAATTCATTATCTTACCATTAAAAATCAAACTCAACGAAAAAATAATATTCTACTTGCAATCTTAATATTCTTTTTTGCTGTTGGTTTAATATTACTCTTCTTTTTATTAAAGGCAAAATCAACAGCTTTTAAAAGGCAACAACAGCTTAGAGAACAGGAACATATTATTCATCTTCAAGAAAACAAATTAGCAAAGCAAGAGAAAAGATTACTAAGCGAACAACTAGAATCAAAAAACAGGGAATTGGCTTCCAAAGCTCTGGAAATGATTAGAATGAATGAAACTATCAGCGATATCATTGAGAAAATGGAAGAGCTTAATAGTTTAGCACATGAAGATACTAAAATATTAAGCAGCGTTAAGGAGATTATTCATGATCTGGAAACCAATACTAAACAAAATATTTGGAAAGAGTTTGATAAAATATTCAAAAATATACATTCGGATTTTTACGCTCGCTTACTAGAGACTTCCCCCGACCTGACTTCTACAGAGATAAAGACTGCAGCTCTTCTTAAATTGAATCTCTCAACCAAAGAGATAGCTGCCATAACCTTTAAGTCGGAAGGTGGAATTAAAACCACCCGCTATCGATTGCGTAAAAAACTTGGATTATCAGGTGATGATAAACTAGTCGCATTTTTAATGCAGATTTAACTATTTCTATATTATTGAATTATTATTTAAGATGGTTTTAAGAATAAAGCCTTTTTATTCCTCTAATTGTCTCATTTATATGTTGAATTTATACATGAACACAACAAATTAAGTTAAATCTCAGCATTGATTTATTGCTAGTAATCTGCACATTACAACTGTTGTGACTTTTTGAAACCCTAAGTGAAACTTTTCGCCTACCCTTAAAATTTGTAACCACATTTACATGGAAATAATTTTGACCTGACATTTAGGATTAAAAACAATGAAAAAGAAAAGTAAAATTATTTCTATGAAAAATAAACATAAAGAGACTGAGAAGGATGACATCACCGCATTGAAAGATAAAATCAAGCAGCAAAAAGAAGCATTAACAAAAATAATTAATAAATATTCTAGTAAAAAATAGGAATCATCTATCACATTAAATTAGTATTATGAAAAAAAATTACCTTTTAACAATGATTATTTGTCTGTTATCATTTAATATTATGGCACAGACAACAATTACCTATAACGGAAATGCTCCTCAAGTAGGTGATATTTACAATGTGTCCGGAGCATCAGGATCTTTTGACCCCGGAACGGCAGGAGCTAATCAAAATTGGGATTTTTCAAGTATTAATCCTTCTGTTTCATGGGAAATTAACGTTATTGATCCCGTGTCAACACCTTTTGTTAGTGAATTTCCTGAGGCTAACCTCGCTTATTATTACAACAACAGTAGTCCGGAATCTTATACATATGTACAACTCAACTCTACTGAATTGTTAAATAACGGAAATGCTAGTGACCCCGGTGCAAATGAATTAAGTATTCATTATACAGATGCAGTTAAACTGTTACAATATCCGTTTTCATTTTCCGATACATTCACAGATACTTATTATACCGAATATACTAGTTTTGGAGATGCTATCACCCACGAATGGGGAAATATTACAGCAACAGCTGATGCCTGGGGGAATGTAATTACTCCTGCCGGTACATACGAAAATACCTTGCGAATCAAACGAGAAATGGTTTATGTAGATTCAATGTGGGTATCCGGAGTTTTCCTTTACGCTACTACTCTTACAACAACAGATTACGATTGGTATACAGAAAGTTCACATCACCCTATTCTTAGCATTTCAGTTACTAATTCAGGAACATCGATAAGTTATAGTTCATCTGTAGGAGGAATTGAAAAGAACCAATCTCAACCACAAATAAATATATTCCCAAATCCTGCCAATGATTTTGTCAATATCACACTATCAAATATTAATACTGATATAACAGAAATTAATATTGTAAATGTATTAGGGCAACAATTATCAAATGTTGAGAGAACCGGTAATCACCAGTTCTCATCTGACATAAGCAGACTTTCTCCCGGTGTATATTTTATAAGAATTAATGGAGAAAGAG
>JANTGP010000101.1 GCA_024762835.1 Bacteroidota bacterium | reverse complement strand
TGCCAATTCGCAAACAATATATTTTGAGCAAATAAGAAAAGAACCCTTTTGGGGTGGCTCAAAAAAAAATCTACTCGATAAATTTAACTTTGGTGATTACCGTGTTCTTATTTTCGACTCGGCAAGCAATAACCTTATCTACTCACGCGGCTATTCAGATTTATTTAAAGAATGGCAAGACACAGAAGAGGCTAAAGAAATTAGTAGAACATATTACAGCTCTGTTATTTTTCCTTTTCCTAAAAATCCAATTAGACTGCAAATAGACAGACGAAAGAGAAATATGAAATGGGAGAAAATCTATGAGATAGATATTAATCCAAAGTCGTATTTTATTAATACGGATGCTCCACCTGCATATAAAACAAAAAAAATATATGATTCGGGGCAAGCTTTGAATAAGGTTGATATTGTGATAATACCTGACGGATATTCAAAGAAGCAAATGCACAAATTCCATAAAGACAGCAAACGCTTTGTTAAATACTTTTTTGATTGTTCTCCTTTTAAAGAGAATAGCGATAAATTCAATTTCTGGATTGTTGATGCAGTTTCGGAAGAAAGCGGAACAGATATCCCCGGCAAAGACATTTGGCGTAAGACTGTCTTGAATACCCATTTTTATACCTTCAACAGCGAACGATATCTAACGACACGTGATGTAAAGACGATACGTGATATTGCTGCTTGCGTACCATACGACCAGATTTACATTATTGTAAATACTGATAAATATGGTGGTGGTGGCATTTATAACTTTTATAATCTTTGCTCAAGCGACAATCCTTTATCCGATAAGGTATTTACTCACGAATTTGGTCATGCTTTTGCAGCTTTGGCTGATGAATATGCTTACTCCGATACACCCGCCGAAGAACTTTACGATATGTCGGTTGAACCTTTTCAGGTAAACATTACGAATCTTAGCGATTTCGACAGCAAATGGAAGAGTATGGTAAATGACAGTGTACCAATACCAACACCGTACAGTTTAACTTACCGAAACAGTATTGGAGCATTTGAGGGTGGCGGCTATGCAAAAAAGAAAATATACCGACCGGCATACGATTGTAAAATGCGTTCGAACAGAGTAGAAAACTTTTGCCCTGTTTGCGAGAAAGCTATACTTGAAATGATAAATTATTATTGCAAGTAAATTCGTAAGTTTAAGAATAATTTGCTTCAACTGAAAATTCCATTTTATGGTATTACAACCCGAAATCCAATAGTTCTTTCACTATTCAAACGGTTAAAACTACCCCGGGTAGCTACTTCGCAATAATATGTTCCTGTAATAAAATTTCCACCCCGTATTACACTTGCAGAACCTGTACTTCCTCCACTTGGATTCATAGTTGAAGTAGGATAAAGAGCTGAATAAAAGTCGCTACACCATTCTCTTACATTGCCACTCATATCATATAAGCCTATTTCGTTTGGCAGTTTTGTGCCTACAATATGTGTTGTATTGCCGGCATTTACAGAATACCATGCATAATTTACAAGTTGGTTGACATCATTAGTACCCGCCCATGAGTCGGTGTATATACCTGCTAATTGAGCTACGGCCCCACCACGGGCTGCTACTTCCCATTCTGCCTCGGTTGGTAACCTTCCACCAAGCCATTGTGCATAAGCATTGGCACCGTACCAACTGAGCTCTATTACAGGACAATCGCTTGTCAAGGCCGAACTACTACCACCAAAATAAAAATCGCTTCCATTGTGGTCAATTGCACAATCAGGATCATCCATATCAATATACTCAACAAGCCCATAGATTGTGTCATTAAAGCTACCGTCTGCATTACATGATATATTGTTTAGAAATTGGATAAACTCTGCATTTGTTACTTCATAAGCAGATATCAAGTAACTACTTAAAGTAACAGCGACTCCGTTTATTTCATAAAGCCCACCAGCTACTAAAACCAAATCAGTTGGATTACTGCTGCTTGTTGTAAATATTTGTTCGTTGCCATATGATGTGCCAACAGCATTTGTAGCATATGCTCGCACATAATATGTTGTTTCGGCATTTAAGCCGCTTAACAAACTTATAAACACACCAACACCTGTACCATCCATTGTTAAACTATCCATTATTACCGGATTCCCTGTTGTATTCCAACATACACCTCTGGCTGTTATTGATGTTCCCCCGTCATCTGTTACTTCACCCCCGCAAATAGTAGATGTATCTGAAACATTGCTAACAGAGCCCGTACTAACAGTTGGCAAGACAGCATTTGCAGTGTAAATAAGTGTATCATTTGACAACATCTTCACTTGATAACCTTGGCCGGGTTGCATATCACCAATAAGATTTACGCCATATTGCGGCCAGTATGGCTGTCCGTTCCAATCTTTTACTACACCAATATTACTATATACCGGTGCAAGCATATCAACAATTGGAGCAGCTGTTGTTCTTAAATAACCCAATATGCTCCAGTTTGCAGGTAAGGCAATAGCAATAGTATCCGGTTGTATAATTCTACCCTCAATTAACAAAGTATCAGAAGCTGACAACTTAATCTGATAACCCTGACCTAAAGTTAGATTACCTATTTGATTAACCCCGAAGACAGGCCAATACACATCTCCATTCCAATTCTTGGCAAGTAAAACATTAGATATAACTGGATTTAAAACATTCTCGATATTTGATTGTAAAGCCTGTAAGTACGTAGAAAAAATACTCCAATTGGCCGGAAACTCAATTGTTTGTGTATTAGTTGAAAATTGAGTATGCTCACCCAAGTAACTAAATTCATCTTGACTATAAACAAGCCACTCTGAATTATTCATTAAGGTTCCGGATGAATTAGCCCAGTCAGTATTACCCTGATTAACATTAGGTTTTCTAACTAAAGTATTATTTTGGGTTGCATTAGTATACCCGGCAACACTCCATCCTGCACCCGGATTATCATAAGGATTACCAATAATATCAATAAGTATAGTATCACTTCCTTCAATTTTAAACAAGCCCCGTGCATCATTACCATTGTAGCCTACAACATATCCCGATTGGTTATAGGCAAACAGCTCATCAGCCTTACTTAACATTGCCGAATCTGCACTACTATTGGCTATAATCCACACATCGCCAGGGGCTATAATTGCACCGGCAGGAAAAGAATGAAAACTATTCCAGGGGTTTCCGTTATAATTTGTTTTAATTAAATAACTATCCAGACTCACAATTGTATCTGTTGGATTAAAAATCTCAAGTGCTTTGTTGTTACCTGAACCTTCGATATATTCGGAGAAAAACAAAGCATCTAAACTACCATTCTGACCGAACGAAAAAGTTATTGAAAACAAAATTATTACCGCAAGTACTACTCTTTTCATATTATTATTATTTACAAATTTTTGATTATTGTAAAATAAGAATTAAAACCATCTATGAATCTACAAATAACGCAATAGCCCATAATCCTCTTGAATTAAGAACCTTAATATTGAATCTGAAAGTCCGGATATATCTTGAGTCTAAATAGCAACAACTAATTTTGAGGAGTAAAATGAATATTATTTATGATACACTAATACTTTGTCGGATGTAAAAGCTTAGTTTAACTATTAAAACTTGTTAGATGTTCTTATCAGAGTAATTCACATGTTGCTAAGAATTATTGAATAACAAAGCCTTAAATCCGTCAAAATCCATCCATCAAAATATTCATTACTGATTTTTTATAGGTACGGCCAATTGGTAAATCCTGCTTACCTATATTTATATTTTGCAAGCTAAATGATTCAATTTTATTTATTGAAACAATATACGATTTATGTATCCTTAAAAAATTACTTGATGACAGTTTATTTTCTATATCACCAATCTTATGAATTATCTTAATTGTCCGCTTATTTGTATGAATCAATAAATGCTCTTTAAAACTTTCGAGATAAATAATATCATCTAAAAATATCTTATGTGTTTCGCTGCCACTTTTCACATATATGAATGCTTTAGAAGCAGTAACTGATTCATTTTCTACCTTAGTAATATTGTTTTCAATTGCTGAATAGAACTTATTAATTGCTTTCATAAACCTATCAAAAGAGATAGGTTTAAGCAAAAAGTCCACAACATCAAGTTCATATCCTTCAATGGCATAGTCGCGATGGGCAGTAGTAATAATAACCTTTGGGGGGTTCTTTAATGTTTTAAGAAAATTTATACCCGATATTTGGGGCATATGTATATCCAAAAAAATAAGGTCAATCTTATTATGTGCGATTACATCAAATGCCTCAATAGCATTTTTACACTCAGCTACTATTTCAATATCCTTGAAAGCCTTAAGATGAGTTTTAATAATCTTACGGGCAATTGGCTCATCATCAACTATAATACATTTTGCTTTCATAATTTATAAATTCAATTCTAATTTTACAGAGTATTCATTTTTATCTGAAGCAATATTAATTTTATAATTCCCTGCATATGCAATTTCCAAACGTTGCCTTACATTATTCAGTCCAATTCCGGTAGGCACATTCAACACCGGTTTATTTGTTTCCTCCGTTTTGCTATTAGCTATGTAAAAATTCAACTTATTATCCTTAATAATGATTTTGATATTTATGTAAGAGTTAGTAAGCTCTTTACTTATCCCATGTTTAAAACTATTCTCAATAAAAGGTAAAAGTAATAATGGAATAATCTTCTGGTTATCAACATCACCCTCAATCTTAAAATTGATTTTTAGCGAATCATCATATCTAATTCTTTCCAGCTCGAGATAATTCTTAATATGTTCTATCTCTTTGCTTAATAAAACTTTTGGTGTGTTACACCTGTACAGCATATAATCAAGCAAATCAGAAATTTTTAATACAACTTCGGGAGCCTTATCCGATTTTTCAAGCGTTAAGCCATAAAGGTTATTGAGCGTATTAAATAAGAAATGAGGATGAATCTGAGCCTTTAATAATTTAAGTTCGGCTTCTTTTAGCTTAAGCTCAACTTCGTATTTATCCTTTTCTATCTTTTGTCTTTTCTTAAGATTTTTAAGCCAGATGTTTGTCAACTTAATAGCTACAGCAATTCCAATAATCATTAGTTTAACAACCAATGCAAGTATTCCTCTATATTTGGCAAACTCAACAAAATCAATATCAGGACTTTTATTATGAAAGCCTTTTACAACGTAATACTCAATTGGGATAGTTATTAGAAATACAAGTATCAGAACAAAAACTAAGATAAAAGCAATAAACTGAATATACCTCTTTCTAAGTAAAAAGAAAGGTACAAGGACATAAAGAGTGAAATATACACCAAGTATATCTGTAGGAAATTCATACAGATTTAAGGTAAAAATTTTCTTTAGGTCTTCACCCAATATTAGTACTGAATAGGCATTAAACACAACATATATAGTAACCCAGAACAACAAGTGTAATGCTATACGTTTGTAATCAATCTTTAAGTTCATAGAGAAATTTAGTTTAAACAGGAAATAAAAGTACTATTCTAAACAGTTAATCCAAAACTCAACTGATAAATAACATGGTTTTATTTACACATAACAGCTTAAGAGTGATATATAGCTTATTATTTTCCAATTCTTCCTTTATTGGTATTATCAAATGAGAACTTACTAATTACTAAAGGTGTTATTTATCCTACCCAATCCCTTCCTTACGAGCAAGGAAGGGTTAAGCCCTGAACAAAATTCTGGTTTAATTTTTAAACCCAATCTTCGATAAAGGTAGACAAGGGCAGGCAATGAATTAAAGCAGCTGAGTAATATCATCTTTCGAACTACAATTTTCTGTCCTCAAAAAATCTCGTTCGGATTGTCCCCCTTTGACCATTCCGTACAGTTGTCGGAAGGGAATACAAGGGGGAATTTAAAAATACAGTATCTTATGCAGGGGGTTAGTTATTAGCAACCATCGGCGTGGCCTTAAGCCACACCGATGGTAAGGCTCAAAGAATAAAAATATGACAAACAGGGTTATTTGTTGCCAAAATATTTGTTACCCATCTTATATTATATGTATATTCCGTTATTTATATTGAATATAAATTAAATAGAAATTGTTATTTTCTAAGGCTTTACAGGCAACCATTTTAAATTTTTACGTCTTATATCTATAACAGATAAAAAATAAATAGATTTAGGGGGGGGTAATTTTCGGGCTTCTTGTTATAAATGTATAGACCCTTTCGTTTTTAACTAAGTTTTGTATGGTGTAATTTGCTAAAATAAGACAAATTGTATTACTGTATTTGCAGGTAATTGACGGCATACTCAGCTACCTGACCTCCGGCGGACTTGTCCGACTTTGGGTGAAAACACGCGTCCGTCAACTGACGGATACATACATACATACATACATACATACATACATACATACATACACCTGTCCGACAACCGGCGGATACATTTGTCCGTCAACTGACGGACACACCTGCTCTACCTTCTGAAAATTTTCCTTTAGAGTTATTTCCTGATAATTATAATTTTGTAATAGGGAAGAATAAGTTCGACAAACTTTTAGTTGGATTTTAGTAATTATAAAAACTAAAATCTGACACTTATTTCAATAAAGCAATTATAATAAAGCACTAATTAATAATAGGAGATAAAACGATGAAGAAATTTTATTTAATTTTAGCCTTTGTGTTGTTAGCAACCATTTCAATACAAACGAATGCCCAATCAGTAGTAAATTTCGAATGGAATCAAGCTTATGGCTTACCAGACACAATTGATTGGATGGCAACCTGTTTTGATATCGACAATAATATTATTGTTACAGGTAACAAAAAGGTTTCAGGTGGAAATACAAATATTTATACGGCGAAATTCGACACTAGTGGTACAATTATTTGGGTAAAATATTATAGTTATACAAGTGGACAAAAAGATTATGGTGTTGCAGTTGTAACTGATACAAGCAATAATATATATATTGCAGGAACCAGTTATATTGATAGCACTAATAACTACGATTATACTACAATAATGTACAATAAAGATGGAATCTTGCAGTGGGTAAAGCAATACAATGGAACAGGTAGTGGCGATGATGTTGCAACGGCTATTGCATATTACGAGGGTGATATTTTTGTAACAGGAATAAGTAAGGGAGATACTACTTATGAAGATTACGCTACAATAAAGTATAATTCCAATGGAGTTGTACAATGGGTAACAAGGTACGACTACACAAATCTTGTAGAAATACCTGCCGCCATAGAATTTATTGACAACGGAAACGTTCTTATTACCGGAGCAAGTGGAAGTAGTATTACAAGTTGGGACATTACAACAGTAAAATATAACAACTCAAATGGTAATGAAATAGACGTTAAAAGAGAACCAGGTTCGGGATACGGCTTTGATAAACCTGCTGATATGCGAAAAGATAATCAAGGAAATATTGTTATTACCGGACAAGTTCGTAACTTGCAGGGTAATTACGATATAAAAACTATTAAGATGGATTCTAATCTAGATACTGTTTGGACAACAATTTATGATGGGCATAATCTTAACGATATCCCTTCTGCTATGGATGTTGACATTAACGGAAATATTTATATAACAGGATATTCTGATAATGGTTCGGGTAAAGAAATGGTTAACCTCATGTATGATTCAGCAGGTAATCTTACTTGGTTAGATAAAATATTTTCGCACGAAACAAATGGTGTGGCAAAAGGAAAGCAAATTAAAGTTGACTTACATGGAAACTTTTATGCCACTGGTGTAGTTGACCATGAAAATACCAAAGATATTATTACCATGAGATACGACACTGCACAAAATGTAAGATGGCGACGATATTATAATGGTGATAATAATAACGATGATAAACCTTACGATATGATTATCAATAATAAAGGTAAAGTTTATGTCTCTGGTATTACAGACAATGGAGATAAATATGTTACTTTAAAGTATTCTACTTTTGATAAACCTGAAAACATAGTACAAGACACAATAAGTGGAGATACTATTACATTTAAGGCACAGCAATTATTAGTAAAATTTGACACATCAGTTGTTATAAAAAACAATATTGATAATTTGGGTTTACAATGGGGTGGATTAAGTAAATTTCTTAAATCAGAAATGGTTTCAGATATTGTATCGATATTGCCGGATGGTACTAAGGAATCGGATATAACTGTAACACGGATATTTGATTGGCTAACAACAAAAGATAGCTTATCATTAACACGACTTGGAGACACTATTAAAGTCCCACCATTTTGGGCTGAGTTTTTAATTGTTTTTCCGGTAACTCAAAACGAACTAAAAGATATACGCTCAGATTTAGTTTTATTAGGTAATATTAAAAGCAGTGGTTATAACATTAAATATAGTATGAATGACACACCAAACGACACTCATTTTGGACTGCAAAAATCTTTATACACATCAAACCCTACGTATGAGGATGGTGATATTAATTGTACAAATGCTTGGGATATTGAAACAGGTGAATCCTTTGTCCTAGTTGCGACTATAGGAAGTGGAATTACTCAAAATCACCCTGATTTACCATCTTATATAGCAGGAAGAGATTTTATAAATGATTGTAGTATCCCAAATAATAATTATTCATTAGGATCTGGAAACTCAAATTATCATGAGAGTTGTTGTGCCGGAATAATAGGAGCTAAAAGAGACAATGGTATAGGTGTTGCAGGAATTGCCGGTGGTGGTGTAAATAGTACTGGTGGAGAGGGTGTTCAATTGTGGGATGCACGAGTTGAAGACATAACTGATGTTAAAGATGCTATTGTTTATATGTCATATTTAGGAACTGGAACTGGATGCCCAGGAAACCAAATTGATTTACTGAATTCGTCATTAACTTGGCTAGAAAACTCTAGCAATGATCCAGCACATTACTCAAATACTGTTGATGAATTTCGATTTGCTTTTAAAAGCCATTTAATTATTGCCTGTTCAATGGGAAATGAAAATACAGCAAATATAGGAGCTTCGACACCTCAAAAATTCAATGATAACTGGGTTTTGGCTGTAGGGGCCAGCAATCAACAAGGTTTAAGATTAACCGGTGTATCAAATTATGGTAATAATATGGATATAATAGCACCAGGACAAGAAAATATGATATATACAACAGGAATTACCGGATATAGACATTTTAGATACACATCTGCTGCCACACCACATGTTACTGGAGTTGTTGCCTTATTGCTAAGCCATGTTAATGCATCGGCTATAGACCCAGATAATCTAACTACCGAGGATGCTGAGCACATTATACAATACTCTGCACACGACCCTACATCTACAGCTGCAGGCTGGGACGAAGAAACTGCATGGGGATTATTAGATGCACAAGCAGCTTTAGAATTTGTTGAAAAGCCTTATTACAAGATACGACATTACAAAAAGGATAAATCATATTCTAATATTGAAACAATTGCTATAAATGACAATTATACTGAATCATTGGGCAATGGTGAATATAGAGATAGGTATTATGTTCTTATCGAAAAAAATCAATATATAGACCAAAGTGAAACAATCGAACATAATTGGATCAGATATGCAAGTAGCAATTATAATGATGATGTATGGGGAACTGGATGGGGGCAAAGCAATGAATTTGGAGAAGAAATGCAGTTTGAGTTTCAATCTATATGTAACCATGATGCAGTTATTAAAGCCTATGTTTGGAGGTATCATAATGGATCAACTACAGATTATTGGGCACCTCATCAGTATAATGGTAAAATAACTGTTGCCTACTCTGTACATACATATAATGCAACTGCAGGTGTTGAAAAATTTGATACAAATACAGATATGTACTTAGGAGATGCATATCCAAATCCTGCAAATAGTAGCATTAATGTGCCTTTTTACATTTCTAATTTATCAAATGTAAATATCGACATAATTGATATTTCAGGAAAAATTGTGCAATCTCATAATTTAGGTCAAATACCGGTTGGCTCGTATAAGCAAATTATTAATACTACTAATATGGAAATAGGTGTTTATTTTTACAGATTAAGAACTGATTATGAATCATTAACAAAACGAATGATAATAATAAGATAATAAACATTTGCATGTTGCTGTGAATTATAAATCACAGCAATATGCTTTTTTACAAACACTAATATTATGAGAAAAATTTATTTAGTCTTATCATTTGTATTTTTAGTAAGTTCATGTCAAAAAGAAGAATTGAATGATTGTGGTTGTTACGATTTGCGTTCCTCAAATACTGAAGTTACTTTCCCTGATACTTTAATGTCAAGAAGATTCAATTATAAGAATCCAAGATTTAATCCTTACAATAACAACGAATTTGTTTATTATAATGATGATTGGGAATATGTAAAAAATGGTTTATATATTCACAACATTAAAGAAAATACTGATGTTTTTTTAGCTGAAACTAATAGTAATTACTCAGATTGGAGCATAGAAGATTGGATACTTTTTAGAAATGGGAGTATATGTAAAATAAAATCTAATGGAGATAGTTTAACTGTACTTAATGTTGGAGGTTTGTTCCCTACATGGAGTCCTGATGGGGAGAAAATAATATACCAGAGCCTTGAGAATAACGGTCAATTAGTTATTGCAGACGAAAGCGGAATACAATTGCATTTTTTTGACTGGAATTGGAGTACTGTTCAACCAAGATGGAGTCCTGATGGAGCTAAAATTGCAACAGTGAGTTATAAAATTTTAAGATATATTGATTTAAGTACAAACAAAACTATTACAATTGATTCAATAGGAAACTATACTTATGGAATTGATTGGTTTGACGACTCAAGAAGAATTCTGTGGTCAAACAGTGAAGGTTTATACATTATTGATACCGAAACTTTAGAAAAAGTGAAAATTAGAGAGAATTGTGGAAGTAAGCAATATTGGAGTCCATCCTTCTCAGTTGATGCATCTTATTTCATATGCGAGAGAATTGATACTAGATTTTATTCATTAAATCTTCTTTATACCGAAAACAATATATACTATCTAAGTATTGATGGTTTAACCGAATACAAAATTGATATTCCTCAATAAAACTATTAAAATGATTGCAAAAAAAATATTTATACTTCTTATATTCTTTGTATTAATAAATTCAGCTAATGCTCAAATTAGTAAAGAATTTGGAGTTTATTCTGGTGTGTATTTTTCAAGTCA
>JANTGP010000100.1 GCA_024762835.1 Bacteroidota bacterium | reverse complement strand
AATGAATTTGCAGGTAAATATGTCATTATATTAAGTGAGGCATTCCATATTTGATTCCCATTAGTATATAACAACAAATTACCATCTTTATCGCTTACAGAAGAACAAAACCCGGCTGACTCAAAAAAGTCAACTTGTATAGGTGTATTATTTGGTGGGCTGTAAGCTGTTGGTCCGCTATCTGTAATTATTAGCCACATGTCTTGTAAACCCATAATCCAATTATCTGTTTCGCCTTGGGCAAAAAGATTATTAGAAAATGTTACAAATAGTAAAAATAAAAGATATGTTTTCTTCATTATGTTTAATAATTTACAAATGTATGACAAATAATAGTAGTATTTAGTTGCCTTTTCTTTTTTTTGTTACAGGTAGATTCAACCAGCAAATACGACATTTACTAGTTGAATTTATCTCCGGCTTGACTTTTATCATATATATTGATGCCTTGACAATATATCTTTGTTTAAAATAAAGACAAATGGCAAAGTTAATAAGCGACATACTGGAGCAGAATAATTTCTCAAGGCAAGATATTATTCAATTGTTAAATGCAAATGCAGAAGACACAAAAAATATTTTCCGTAAAGCTAAAGACATAAAACGCAAATATATTGGGAATAAAGTATATTTCAGAGGTCTTATTGAGTTCTCTAATATTTGCTCAAAAGATTGTCTTTATTGCGGAATACGGAAAAGTAACCAGAATGTTGAGCGATATAATATTAGTGATGAAAACATTTTAAGGGCAGCTAAATTTGCATATGAAAATGATTACGGTTCGATTGTTATTCAAGGTGGCGAATTAAGAAATAAAGCTTTCGTAAACCGGATAGATAATCTGCTTAAAGAAATTAAACGAATTACTAATAATAAAATCGGTATTACACTCTCGCTAGGTGAGCAGAGCGAAGAAACTTATAAACGCTGGTTTGACAGCGGTGCACACCGGTACTTGCTTCGTATTGAAGCCTCTAACAAGGAATTGTATTACAAAATTCATCCAAACACAGACATACATAGTTTTGACGAACGTATCAAATGCCTTAGCAGATTAAGCAGAGTGGGCTATCAAACCGGAACAGGAGTAATGATAGGTTTACCTTTTCAAACCACCGAAGATCTTGCCGACGATTTACTTTTCTTTAAGAGTATGGATATAGACATGATTGGAATGGGGCCATATATTGAACATAAAGATACTCCTCTTTACGCTTATAAAGATTTTCTAATGCCCTTAAAAGAGCGGTTTACTCTAAGCTTAAAAATGATAGCTATATTGCGAATAATGCAAAAAGACATCAATATTGCTGCGGCTACAGCTTTGCAGGCAATAGACCCAATTGGAAGAGAAAAAGCTATTGAAATTGGAGCAAATATTATCATGCCAAATATTACACCACCAAGTTATAGAGCAAATTATCGTTTGTACGAAAACAAACCCTGCATTGACGAAAATGAAGAGGATTGTGTCAATTGCATCGAGATGAGGATTAAACTAATAAATGGTGAAATAGGATATGGCAAATGGGGTGATTCAAAACACTATTTCAAAAGACATTTGAAAGAAGAGCTGCATTAATTATTTAGCGCTTTATACTCTCAATTCCTTTCTTTATCCTGCCAATTGTCTCCTCTTTACCTATTATCTCAATAATATCAAACATATGAGGGCCTTTCCCTGCTCCTACAATGCATAATCTGAATGCATTCATAACAGCACCCATCCCAAGTTCTGATTTTTCAATCCAGTTTTTTACATGTAATTCCGTTTCGGCAGAGGTAAATGTGTCAACTTCTTCTAAGACATCAATTAATTCCGCCATGATTGAAGCTGAATTTTCTTTCCAACGCTTTTTTACAAATTTTGCATCATATTCGCCCGGAGCTACAAAAAAGAAGCTGCTTTGCTCCCACAATTCCTTAACAAAACTTACTCTGTCTTTTACAAGATTAACAATTTTAGCAACCTTATCAGTGTTTGCTTCTATCCCTTTTTCTTTTAAAATCGATAAAAACAAATTTGCAATCTCTAAATTGTCTTTCATCTGTAACCATTGATGGTTAAACCATTTTGCTTTGTCGGGGTCGAATCGTGAGCCTGATTTACCAACTTTCTCAAGACTAAATTCCGCAATCAATTCATCAATTGTGAATATCTCTTTTTCTGTTCCCGGATTCCAGCCTAATAAAGATAACAGGTTTACAAATGCTTCGGGGAAATATCCCGATTCGCGATAACCCATAGATACCTCACCATCTTTTGATTTCCAATCTAATGGAAAAACAGGAAAACCTAATTTGTCACCATCGCGTTTGCTCAACTTACCTTTACCTGTTGGTTTAAGCAAGAGGGGTAAATGGGCAAATTCGGGCATTGATTCTTCCCAGCCAAGTGCTTTATACAACATAACATGCAAGGGAAGAGATGGTAACCACTCTTCGCCTCGTATCACATGAGATATTTCCATTAAATGATCATCAACAATATTTGCCAGGTGATAAGTCGGCATTCCATCTGATTTGAATATTATCTTATCGTCGAGAGCCGAAGTATTTACTTTTACTGTACCGCGAATAATATCCTCCATAACCAACTCCACATTCTCCGGCATTTTATGACGAATAACATAAGGTTTCCCTGCATCAATCATGGCGTTTACCTCATCTGAACTTAATGATAAAGAGTTTTTTAATGACAGTCTGATGTCCCCATTATAAGTAAATGTTTTTTTCTCAGCTTCGAAATCGCTACGCAATTTATTCAATTCGTCGGCAGTATCAAAAGCTATATAAGCATTTCCGCTTTGCAATAATTCGTCGGCATATTGCTTGTAAATTGCTTTTCGTTCTGATTGGCGATAAGGGCCATATTTGCCTCCAATATCAGGACTCTCATCTAATTTAATTCCACACCACTCAAGAGATTCGGTTATATACTTCTCGGCTTCGGCAACAAAACGTGTTTGGTCTGTATCTTCAATTCTAAGAATAAAATCTCCTTTATTCTTTTTTGCAAAGAAATAGTTATAAAGGGCTGTTCTAACGCCACCTATATGTAAAGGCCCGGTCGGACTTGGGGCAAATCGTACTCTTACTTTCTTATCCATCTTTTCGGTTTTTTTGCAAAGATATTTTATTCAAAAATTCTTACAATGATATTTGTGCTAATAATGAGGGGTCTTCTAAATTTTCAATTCCTGTAATATTTACTTTGTAAATCTTGTTTCTTTCTAACTTATCGCCAAATACTTTAACAGGAACAAAATACTCATTGTATCCGGTGGCATACTCGCTTCCCGATTTTTCTACCAGCAGCATCTGCGTTTGACCAATCATTGATTTTCTGTACTCCACTTTTTGCATTTCAGATAAGTTGCGAATTATCTCACTTCTTTCATTCTTAATTTTATCAGGAATTTTATCACTCATCTTTACAGCTTTTGTACCATCGCGTTCAGAATATTTGAAAGTATGTATATGGCTAAAACCTATCTGTTTAATCATATTAATAGTATCATTAAAATCCTCCTCTGTTTCGCCGGGAAAACCGGTAATAATATCTGTGGTCAGATTTACATCAGGCCGATGCTTCTTTATTTCCTCAGTCATTTTTAAGAATTCGTCAGCTGTATACATACGGTGCATTTTCTTTAAAATCTTCTCCGAGCCCGATTGCAAGCAAATATGTAAATGCGGCAAAAGCTTAGGGTGATTTAACATCGAAAACAATTTCTTACCAAAACCCTCCGGCTCAATTGAAGATATCCGTACCCTAAAATCACCATCAATATCCAGAATTTTCTCAACCAAGTCCTCAAAGCTAGTTCCTTCGTAATCGTATCTGCCAATGTTTACGCCTGTAAGTACAATTTCTTTATAACCGTAGCTTAATAGTTGTTGCACATTATCAATAATATCCGTAAGCGGACGACTAAGGGCTCTTCCTCTCACAAAAGGAATAATACAATAACTGCAAAAGTTGTTGCAACCATCCTGAATCTTAACAAGACCTTTTACATGGTAGTGTTTTTGGCTGACAGGGAATTTAAATAAGTTATTCTCATATTCGTCGGGACTAACTGTTTCTCCTTTTAAATGACTGTCAACAATAGAAAAGAGGGAACTCTTTTGAGCATTCTCAACAACATAATTGACGCCCTGCCGATTTGAAAGCTTATCTTTAAAATGATTTGCCATACAACCGGTAACAACAACCATCGAATTCTTAGATTTTCGAGTAGCCTGACTTATAATATTTCTTGATTTATGGTCGCTCTGATTTGTAACTGTGCATGTATTAACAACATACACATCAGCCTCTTGATTAAAACCAACAAGGTCGTAACCATTCTTATCGAACTGTGAAGCCAATGAATCGGTTTCAAACTGATTCAAACGACAACCCAATGTTTTAAATGCAATCTTTTTATTCATTATCAATTATTTCGCCTGCAAAAGAAAAATCTGTTACAGCTGTAGTTTTTATACTAACAAACTGACCAATCATTGATTTATCTTTAGAATAAATTCTTACAGGAATTTTTGTTTCGGTATAAGCACTCAAATAACCACTTCGTTTCTCAACTCCGGTTACCAAAACCCTTACATCCTTGTCTTTAAACTGTTGATTGTATTTATACGAATGAATTTTAAGCTCATCACCTAATTTATGTAGTCTTTCTTTCTTAACTCTCATAGGAATATCATCATCCCAGCGAGCACTAACAGCCCCCGGACGAGGCGAATAAATTGCAACATATGCCATGTTAAATTTAAATTCCTCGATTGCTCTTCTGCTATTTTCAAATTGCTCTTCTGTTTCTCCTGTAAAGCCAACAATTATATCAGTAAATAAACTTGCTTGCGGCAGTTTTTCTCTAATATAATTTACAATTTGTCTGTAATCTTCAAGTTTATGTTTGCGATTCATTTTTTCAAGAATCTCATCATCACCGGATTGCAGAGGTAAGTGAATTTGCTTGGCAATACACTTATAAGAAGCAATTGCATCAATCACATCATTGCCCATATCTCGCGGATGGGGCGAAGTAAAATAAAGCCAGAAATCTTTACCCGTCTCATCGCCGTATTTACCTATTTCGTGCAAAAGTTCAGCAAAACTAATTTCCTCCCCTTTTTTATCCAGTCCGTATGAATTAACATTCTGCCCCAGTAAGGTAATTGATTTATAACCTTTATCTACTAAAGTTTTCAATTCGTCGATAATTTCTCCTGAAGGACGCGAAACCTCTCTCCCCCGGGTATAGGGTACGGCACAATAAGTACAAAACTTATCGCAACCGTTTTGTATCGGAATAAATGCTTCAAAATCCGAATTATAATCAGGAACAATATCCCAGAACTCATTAATATCGACATCTTTGGCATTAATTGCCAAATGTATATCATCAGAGTTCAGCTTTGCTTTCTTTTCAATTATCGAAGTAAGCTTAAAATCATTAACTTCATTTGCAGGTTCAACTAATTCGCCCTTATTGCTTTTTTGTAATGATGCAGGTGTAACAATTCCATATTCCCTAATCATTTTTGGGAAAAGCAAAAGCTCATTCATCGGAAATATCAAATCAAATGTCTTTAAGAATTTCTTTTTATCAGCAGGTAACACACAGCCGGAAATAAAAGTAATTATGCTTTCGCGATCTTTCCTTTTATTCCACTTTCTGATTCTTGCATAAACCTTGTCAATTGATTTTTGCCTTACAGAACAAGCAATAATACCGAGTAATGAAGCTTCTTCTTCATTATCCGTCCATTTAAAACCCATTCCTTCAACAACAGTTTTAACTCTTTCGCTATCCGATATATTCATCTGACAGCCTAATGTAATAAGATGATATTTCACGTATCTGATTCTATTTTTCGTTCTAATTCTAAAATAGCAAACATCCTTTTAATAAAACTTAATTGTAATATTAAGTAATCAAAATCTTGCTATTATTTTTGTGCAAAGATAATAAAGCCTAACAGATGATTTAAGAATATGTTTTACCGAATAATAATTATCTTTGAGCTTTAAATAAATTATTCCATAATTACATTTCTTTTATGATAAAAAGAATCAACATATTAATAATATCATTAATTCTTAGCTTTAGTGTTCAAACAATTTCGGCACAAAAAATTAAACGTGTAGAACCGCCGAATTGGTGGACAGGAATGAAAAACGAGAATCTTCAATTAATGATTTATGGGAAGAAGCTAAATAATTATAATTTAGAAATTGATTACCCGGGTATAAAAATTAAAGAAGTAATTACACCTGATAATCCCGACTATCTGTTTGTTAATATTATCATTAGCAAAGAAGCAAAACCGGGCACATTTAACATTCTCTTTAAACAGGATGATAAAGTAAAAGAAAAATATAAATATCAATTGCTTGAACGCAAAGAAAACTCAGCAAACAGAAGTGGGTTTAACAGCAGCGATGTAATTTATTTAATAATGCCCGACCGTTTTGCCAATGCAAACAGCTCAAATGACAATATGCCCCACATGCTCGAAAAGCTTGACAGGGATAATCCGGATGGCAGACATGGTGGAGATTTACAAGGAATAAGTAATCATATTGATTATATTAAAGAACTTGGTGCTACAGCTCTTTGGTTAAATCCGGTTTACGAGAATAACCAAAAGAAATATTCATACCATGGTTACTCAATAACCGACTATTATAAAGTAGACCCCAGACTCGGGACAAACGATGAATACAATAATCTTGTTTCAGAATGTCATACTAAAGGATTGAAAGTAATAATGGATATGATTTTCAATCATTGTGGCAGTAATCATTGGTGGATGGATAATCTGCCTGATGATAACTGGATTCATAGTTTTCCTGAATTTACACGAACAAATTATAGAGCAAGTGTAGTCGTTGACCCTTATGCTTCGAAATACGATTCTAAGAAAATGCAAAATGGCTGGTTTGACAAAACCATGCCCGATTTAAATCAAGATAACCCCTTGTTGGCTACTTATCTAATACAAAACAGTATTTGGTGGATTGAATATTCGGGAATTGACGGAATAAGAATGGATACCGAAGCTTATCCATCGCAAAGATTTATGACAAACTGGTCGAAACATGTTCATAGAGAGTATCCTGATTTTACCATCCTTGGCGAAGTATGGATAGGCAATGCCGGTATTATATCGTATTGGAATACAAAGCAAAAGAACTCATATATCTCAGGTTTAAACTCTTTGTTTGATTACCCTCTGTACGATGCAATAAAAAAAGGTTTTAACGAAGAGGAAGCTTGGAGTGCAGGCATGGTGAGGATGTATGATGTACTTACAGAAGATTTTCTTTATAAAAACCCCTCACAAATGATTGTCTTTGCAGATAATCATGATGTAGAACGCTTGTATTCAATGGTAAATGAAGACTACGGTAAGTTTAAAAACATAATGGCATTTATTCTTACAACACGCGGTGTACCTTTGATTTATTATGGTGATGAGATATTAATGACAGGACTTGAAAAAAACGGACACGGTGATATTCGCAAAGATTTTCCGGGCGGCTGGCCAAATGATACAATAAATGCTTTTGTTGCAACTGAAAGAAGCACACAACAAAATGAAGCTTTTGACTATGTAAGTAAACTCTTGAATTACCGGAAAAACTCTTCGACACTTCAGTATGGGAAATTAAAACATTTTATCCCCGAAGATGGCATTTATGTTTATTTCAGGTACATTAATAAAAAAGAATGTATAATGATTATCCTGAACAATAGAGATACTAACTTTGTATTAAAGACCGAGCGCTTTAATGAATGTTTGAAAAATTACTCATCGGCCTTAAATATTGTCAATAATGAATACTTAAACGACATAAGCAAAATAAGCATACAGGCAAAAGAGCCAATCATATTAGAATTGAAAAATAATAATCAGTAATATTATGAAATATAAATTAAACATTTTAATAGTAATAACCCTGTTTGCAATAACAATATCTTCCTGCATACAAAACAATATGAACAAATCAATGCTGAAACAAAATATTATACATGAGCCGGTTATACCGGTAAATTTAAAAGAAGGCAAAAACATTATCCATTTTTCTGATTTTATTACCGATTCAATAGAAATAGACTCAATAGAGTTATTGCCAAAACTTAAATACAATTTTAATACGAAGGATAGAAGCATGGAGTTTACGGCAACTGAAGACATGCCGGCACTATCAGAAATGAAAATTTGGATTGGCGGTGAGCCTTATTCCATTTTACTTCGTAAGTCAAGAAAGATATCAAAAGAAATTGTTTTTGACCCCGAAGGCAAAACCTATTCAAAAGTACAGCTTGCCGGCAGCCTTAACGATTGGAATCCGGCAAATACAAATATGGAATGGAAAGACGGGAAATGGTATATTAAATTAAAGCTTAACCCGGGAAAATATCATTACCAAATTGTAGCCGACGGAAACTGGATGCTCGACCCCGCAAATCCTGTTAAAGAAGATAATAATCTCGGAGGATTAAACTCTGTTTTACAAGTTGGAGATGTTAACAATAAGCAATTGCCTATTCTCGAAAGCCTGAAAGACTTTGGTGATGATTTGGTAATAAAAGCAAGGCTATGTAATAAAAAGAAGGTATTTGCATTGTGGCAAAACTACCATTTGCCTATTGAAGCATATTCTCAAAATGGTGATGAGATTACCATAATTATTCCTGAAGAAGCAAAAAAATTTAAACGCTCATGGATTAGAATATGGGCTTATAACGAACATGGTATAGGAAACGATTTGTTGATACCACTTGAGAATGGGAAAGTGGTAAGTGAAATGACTGATATAAACCGTTTTGACAAAGAAGCCTCAATTCTTTATTTTATGATGCTTGATCGTTTTTACAATGGAAATAAAGATAACGATTTTAAAGTTAAAGACCCTGACTTAAGTCCAAAAGCAAATTATTTTGGTGGAGATATTGATGGGGTAAAACAAAAGTTAGATTCCGGTTATTTTACAGAGCTTGGAATAAATACTATCTGGCTTTCGCCGATAACGCAAAACACATGGGGTGCTTTTGTTGAATATCCCGAACCTCATCGTAAGTTCTCAGCATATCATGGTTATTGGCCTATTTCGCTAAATACAGTTGATAAACGCTTTGGTACTGACGAATCATTACAAGCTTTGGTTGATGATGCTCACTCGAAAGGAATAAATATCATTCTTGATTTTGTCTCGAACCACGTCCATCAAGAAAGCCAACTATACAAAGACCACCCCGACTGGGCTACTGATATAAATCTGCCTGACGGAACAAAAAACATAAGGCTGTGGGATTCACACAGATTAACAACATGGTTCGACACCTTTTTACCAACATGGGATTTTGAGAAGCCCGGACCTTTGAATTACGTTTCGGATTCTGCCTTATATTGGATAAAGAAATTTGACATTGACGGTTATCGCCATGATGCAACCAAGCATATTCCACAAAAATATTGGCGAACTCTAACAAAAAAGTTGAAGCAGCAAGTAGTTATCCCCAATGATAAAAGATTGTTGCAAATTGGTGAATCCTTTGGGAGTCGCGAATTAATTGGCAGTTATGTAAGCTCCGGAATGTTAGACGGGCAATTTGATTTTAACCTCTACTTTGATGCACGCTCGGTTTTTGCTCTCGATAATGAGTCATTTGTTAAATTAAGCAATTCAATTCACGAAAGCCTTAGTTATTACGGCTATCATCATCTTATGGGAAATATTACTGGAAATCACGATATGGCAAGGTTTATTTCTTATGCCGGCGAAGCCCTTAGTTTTGACGAAGAAGCTCAAGCAGCAGGATGGAACCGCGATATCGAAGTTAAGAATCCCGTAGGCTATAAAAAACTATCGTCGCTTATTGCTTTTATTATGACTATTCCGGGTATACCCGTGATATACTATGGCGATGAATATGGAATGCCGGGTGCAGGCGACCCCGACAATAGAAGGCAAATTAAATTTGACGAGCTAAGCCCCGACGAAAGCAACACAAAACAAATTACAGAAACACTAACAAAGATAAGACGAAATAATATTGCTCTTAATTTTGGCAGTTTTCATAATATACTTGTAAGTAAAAACACATATGTTTATTACAGAGAATATCTGGGGCAGTTTGTAGTTGTAATCTTTAACAAAGGCAGCAATAATGAAGATATTAAATTTGATTTACCAACAAGACTTAAATCGGAGACTTTGCAATCTGTTTTTAAGCATGAGTACAATATAAATAATGATAAAGTTGAAATAAATTTACCGGCAAATTCATTTGAGATATTGCTAACGAAGTAGCTCAGCTTAACCCTATTATTCCAATTGTATTTCAAATCCGATGCTTATCGGATGAAATTAAAGCTCACCCGATAACCATCGGGTTCATTTACTAATCGGTATTATTTGTCACAAATATTGCCACACACTTATTATTAACTATATGTGTGAACAATACTTTATTTGTCATAAATCCACAGCTTGCCCATAGCATTCTCAAGAATCTCAAGGAGATTGCCCGGGTACTGAATTGTTGCCATGCATAAACATCTATAACAACATTAATTTACACACATGTAAGCAACAACATGAAAAATAACGTAATCTACCCGATTGAATATCTTGGGCTAAAAGACAAAAAAACCTACAAAAAGAGTATATTTGTCCATATATTTACTAGTTGTGCAACATATGACAAAGACCGTAACTGAAATAGAAAAAATTGTAAAGCAACTGGCTGAAAAGATAAATGCGCCGAGTTATTTACTTCCAACATTTAGTTCGCCAATTGGAGATGCAACACCTAATATTGAAGTTGACAATTTAGGACTTTACAATTATGTGATTTCGGAACGAGGAAATGAATATGAAAGGAAATTGACCTCTGAATTAGATGACTTGCTATACTGGATTTTTTCTTCTGTGACTTTTTCTATGGCTTGTGATTACGAATTGAAAAACAGAATTGAGGAAAAAGATTGTAGAAGAATAATATTTGCAAAACAGGAAGAGTTACTCGGAATTTTGGACAAAAAATGGGAAGAGAAAGAAAGGAAAGAACACCAATCTATTCTTGAGAATAGCCCATTTGATGATTTGGCTGGATTAAGAGCAACTTATTGCGGAGAATTGAGAGCAAAGGGATTGTCGGAATCTGAAATTGATAAACTCGCTTATGAAAAATATCCCGAATAAAATACGTTGCACAACAACTAAGCATT
>JANTGP010000099.1 GCA_024762835.1 Bacteroidota bacterium | reverse complement strand
TTTTATAATTACTATATTAGATAAAACAGGATTAAATATATCTGCAATATTTGCTTGTGCAGGCTGCATATAGGTAGAGAATATACTCCAGTAATATGGAAGAACTAATGTCTGAGAGCCGGGTGTGGCAGGTGAACTTCCTGTTAGTGTGAGAATAGCACTCATACCGTTGTTACCATAATTTCCCTGATTGGGGAACGCTGTGTTATAGGTTGCTGTCATATCAATTATTAAACCGTCAGTCGCTCGCCAAAGTTTCCAAGTAAAGACCTCGCCGGAACTAAAGCCATCTTTGTTACTTGTAGATGAATCGTCGCCCCATGCAGTAACAGCATAGGATGTTACTCCTGGACACTCAGCATAACCGCCACAAACAAGCGTTCCGGCATCGTCGTAAAATACACCAATATAATCTCCAGGCTCAATAGGATTTCCATCAATAGTTGCTGTGCCGTATTGTACTAATATAGAATGGTTAGCACCTGTGTTAACATAAGTCCAAGGCATTTGTGCAAAGGCACTTGTAAACGAAAGTAAAAATAAAACAAGAAAAGTAGAATTTTTCATAGTGTTTGATATTGTTTAAGTTCGTAAAATTGTTCCTTTAATTTTTGCTAAGATATAAATAATTTTTAAAAATAAAACTAACTAATACCAACTCACACGGCAAACTCATAGTTGGTAAATTCTATTTCTAAGCCGAATCGCATTCTACAAATACAATGAGCGTTTTTTTTACTCATCAGATGACTTAACACCGAGGGTTTCGCTCAAAGCGAAGCCCTAGGTAAACATATTACATGTCGTCCTTTCAGGACTTGTTTCATATTTTGGCTACATAACACAGGGTTTCGTTTCGCTTCACCCTGTGCTAATACATGTCGCCTCGCCTAAGGCGGAGCTTGATACTCGTTTTGTTATGACAAGACTCGGCGTGTCTTAAAGACACACCGAGTCTGTTGTATTAACAAACGAACACAAATAGGGCTGAAAGCCCGACAGGTATATTGCTTATTTCTGACTGATTAAAGGATGATGTTTGTTAAACTCCTTAAGTCTGTACTCAAGCTCAGCTATCTGATTGTTTTGTATTTGCGAAACGCAAGCTCTTAAACCTTCGCTGCGTTTACTCCCGGTGATATCAAGTGATATGGCACTTATTCCGTAATAAAGAAATTCTTCGATCAGTTCAACACCTGTAAACCCGGGATATGATATTGTGAAGTAAAATCCATCGGCAATAGGATTGTCTTCGTCTTTGTCATAAACAATATTAAACCCGTTTTCTATGAAAATCTTTTTCATTACATTAGCTCTTTTGCCGTAAACCTTAACTGCATCAACAAAATTATAAATACCATCATTGGCTGCTTTTAGCATGGCTGCAAAACCATACTGTACCGTATGAGCAACCCCTGACGAGAGAGAATATAAAGCTCCGTAAATAATAGCATATCCAAATTCGTCTGATGAAAAGAATCGTTTTAAATCGGGGAATCTTCTCTTGTATAGCTCGTCGGATATTGCAATAATGCCAATTCGTTGTCCGGCATAGCTAAATGCTTTTGAGCTCGAGATTAGTAAAATATAGTTTTTTGTATAATGGGCCACACTGGGTTGGTAAGGGGCTTGTCCGGGTATTGAATAATCTTTTCTGAAATCCATGCCGAAATAGGCAAGGTCTTCAATAACAATAACGTCATATTTATCGGCAAGTTCGGCAATTATTCTCAGTTCGGTTTCGGTAAAACATATCCACGACGGATTGTTTGGGTTTGAATAAATAAGACAATTAATATTTCCTTTTGAAAGATATGATTCAAGCTTCTCACGAAGTTTCTCGCCACGGTAATCATAAACATCAAAGCTATCATATTTTAAACCCAAAACCTGCATTTGTTGTTTCTGAACAGGAAAACCCGGGTCGATAAAAAGCAGAGTGTCTTTTTTTACATCGCGACGACAAGCAACCATAAAAGTTGCATAAGCACCCTGCATTGATCCTACACTTGGGATACATGATTTTTCGCTAACATCAATATTAAGAAACAAATTAACAAATCGTGATGCCTCGGTTTTAAGCGCTGTAATACCCTCAATCATCGGGTATTTAGAAGCAACACCTCTTTTCAGTGCTTTAATTTCTGCTTCTGTTCCTATCTCGGGTGGTGCTAAACCCGGTACACCCATTTCCATACGGATGAACTTCTTGCCCGATTCTTTTTCAATATTATTTACAGTCCTCACTATTTCACGAATGGTTCCTTTCCCAATCTTTGCCAAACCACTGTTTTCTATCTCTTTTTTAACTATATCGTAATCAATCGGTGTATCTTTCATTATTCAAATAATTTATTGTTTATTAATTGTATTACTTTAAAAAATAAGTAATAATATGCATTGCAATAATAGCTAATAAAACACAAATTTCAATATGATATTTTTCATCTTTAGAGATTGATTAGTTTCAGAAGATCTGCTTCTAAACTTTTTTCAGGTGTTTCAATTATTCGACCTATTTCTTTCCCATTATGATAAAAAATAAATGTTGGAACCCGTTCGATGTGCAACTTTGACATGCGAGATTTCGGAGCTTCTTTATTTCTGTCAACGCACATAACAATTAATTTCTTTTCGTTGTAATTTACTTTGTCAAGAAGCTTGTAAAATCTCGGTACTTCGCGGCGACTGTCGCCACACCAGGTGGCCATTACAATTACAATGTCATATTCATTCAGATTGTTTTCTTTTATTGTTTTTATAACTTTTTTTTTCGGATGATAGCGACGATATCCCTTTTTAAACCATTTTCCAAAAGGCTTTTCCAATAATCCTTCCCTGTTACAAATTCCGATTAATATTTCTTTATCCGATTTTGAGTCGGTAGTTCTTAAATTAATTTGAGATTTAAGACTAAGATTTACACTTAAAACTGCAATAAGAGTTATAATTATTACTTTCATGATTGTTAATTTTAATTTATAAACGGGTTTTCCTGAAGGAAGTCAGGGTTATATTCTTCGGCACTTTCAATTTCTTGAATCCAACCATTGAGTATGCCAAGTTCTTCAAGTTTACTTACAACAGTTTCGTATTCATCTTTATTTATTTGTCTGCCTAATTGTTTGTGATGAGCCACTTCGGGTGTAGGCTTATATTGAGCCATAAGCGAGATGTGAATATCAGCCGAAAGCTCACGTGCAATGTAATCAAGAATATTTAAACTATTATCAACATGCTCAGGCAAAACCAAATGGCGGATTATCATACCCGATCTGGCAAGTCCTTCATTATCCAAAGTCAGCATACTTCCTTTTTGTCTGTACATCTCACTTATTGCCGCTTTTGCTATTTCGGGATAGTTTCCGGCACCTGAATAATCTTTTGAAAGTTGAGAATCAAGATATTTAAAATCCGGCAGGTAAATATCGACAAATCCTTCTAAGCTCTTCAAGCTGTCAATACTGTCGTAGGCATTGGTATTATAAACAATAGTTGGCGAGTACCCCATTTCACGTAAAGTGGCAATAATAGTTTTCATTTGCGGGATATGATGAGAGGGGGAAACAAAACCAAGAATATTTATCCCTTTTTCAAGATAAAAAGTTATTTGCCTGAGAACTTCTTTTAGCTCTAGTTTATCTTCAATAACATTTCCCTTTCGGCAACTTATCTGATAATTCTGGCAATAAACACATGAAAGATTACAACGCGAAAAGAACACATTACAAATCCCCTTCACTCCGCTTATTACAGGCTCTTCACCTTTATGTAATGTGATTGATGAAATTGAATATGAAGCATCGCTGCCACAATATCCTGATTTTGATGTAAAGCGATTTACCCCACAATTGCGTGGACAAAGCCTACATTCTTCAATCTCTTTTAAATAATCGATAGTATTTTCAACGCCAAGATTCATTACTCATCTTTCTTAAAAACAAGAGCTGTCCTGTTTGTATTATAGATTTTCAGTTTGTGATTTCCTGTCTTTTTATCAAAAGATGAAAAATATTTCAAATGTTCATCAATTCTGTCAAAACCACCAAATTCAGGATTATCGGAATTGAGAATTAGCTTATAGTTGCCGGCTTTGGGAATCGTAAACTCATAATCGGGAATTGAATTTACGGGATGAAAATTAAACACAAAGATTAATGAAGCTCTTTCAAAAACAACAGTCTTATTCAGAATGTCCATATTTAATAAATTAGGATACTCTGCTGTTGTTACTTTAAAATGACGAATAAATTGTATCATTGAATTATCCCATTTCTCAAGATATTGATATTTTAACTGAGTGTTTGAAGCAAGCGACCACTGGCGACGTGCATGTTCGTAACTCCAATTATTTCCTTCACGCGGGAAATCAATCCACTCGGGATGTCCAAACTCATTACCCATAAAATTAAGATAAGCATCGCCCCCTAATGATATAGTTATTAGCCGTATGATCTTATGCAAGGCTATACCTCTGTCAACAATATGGTTTGGTGTATCTATCTTCATGCTGTAATACATCTCCTTGTCCATCAGCCTGAAGGCAATTGTTTTATCACCAACCAGAGCCTGATCATGTGATTCGGCGTAAGCAACAGTTTTCACATCCCATTTCCGGTCAATCATTGTTGAGTAAATCTCAGAGATATCCCAATCCTCATCTTTTTGTTCTTTCAGTAATTTTATCCAAAAATCAGGTATTCCCATGCCCAAGCGATAATCGAAACCAAGCCCACCTTCTGAGATTCTGTCACATATTCCGGGCATTCCCGTTACCTCTTCGGCAATTGAGATTGCTTTTACTTTTAGTCGATGGATTAAATTATTAGCCAATTGAAGATAAGTAATTGCATCAAACTCAACCCCTTGATTGAAATACTTATCTCTGGTAATATCAAGGTCGTAACCATGATGCCAATATATCATTGAGCTTACACCATCGAAACGAAAACCGTCAAAATGAAATTCCCTCATCCAATATTTCAAATTCGACAATAGAAAGCGAAGGACTTCAACCTTTCCATAATCGAAAAGTTTTGAATCCCATGAAGGATGTTCGCCTCTTTCCCCGGCATGAAAATACTGGTCGTCGCTGCCATCAAAATGGCTTAAACCTTCGTTAATGTTTTTAACCGTATGAGAATGAACAACATCCATAACAACAGCAATGCCGAGTTTATGAGCCTCCTTAATTAAATCTTTTAACTCTTCGGGTGTGCCAAAACGCGAAGATGGAGCATAAAAATTTGAGACATGGTAACCAAATGAGCCATAATACGGATGTTCGGCAATAGCCATTATTTGTATGGTATTATAACCATCATGTTTTATACGGGGAAGAATATTTTCGGTAAATTCACGATATGTGCCAACATCCTTTTTTTCTTGTGCCATCCCGATATGACATTCGTAAATAAGCACAGGGTCAATTGTAGACATATCAAACTTATCACCTTCCCAGTTATACTTTGGCGGATTCCAGAATTGTGCAGTAAAATCTTTTGTGCTGTCATCTTGTATAAGCTTGCGGGCATAAGCCGGAATACGCCAGTGAATTCCTTTTGCCGAATGAACAATAACTTTAATTTTACTGCCATGTTTAAGTTTCTGTTTGTATTTTCCAGCATCCAACTCTATTGTCCATACTCCAAAATTATCCTTAATAAGAGGATGACTGCTTTCATTCCAATTATTAAAATCACCACTTAGAAAAAGAGCATCTGCTTTTGGTGCCCACTCGCGGTAAACCCATGAATTATTTTTTTTATCGAAATTAAACCCAAAGTATTTATAGGCATCTGCAAACTTCAGTAAACTACCAAAATTGTCATTTATATAATCCAATTGCTGCTTATATTTCAAATACCTGTTAAAAACATCTTTTGCAACAGGCTCAAGCCAAGGGTCTTTGGCAACAATTGCAAGTTTTCTGTATTTATATTTATTTGGCATAATACTTTTTGTTTTTCTTATAGTAAAGATAACAATAATAATATAAATGCTGTAACTTACAAAGAATTAAATATGGCTCACTGAAAAACCCAATCGGTTTAATTATCATTTGTAAAATATAAGAGCCTTTTAGTTTTTTTGGGGTTGTACAAATAATACGCATACTTTAGCTGCAACTCTCCCTGGGCTAATATATTTTGCTCTTTAAGAGCTTTTAAGTAATAAAAGTTGAGTGTGTAATAAGAATTGACAATTGAGTACTCTTAAGTTTATTTTTAAATAATTCTCAATATTTCGCTACATGTATTTATTTTTATAGATTTGCGAACCAAAAATTATTTATTTAAACCAAATTAAAAATGAAAAAATTCAAGTTATTGATATTTGCTTTATTTGCTTTATTTGCTTGCGGGAGTAACGATGCTCAGGATTCGAAAACAGATAATACAGCAGCGAAACAAGCTAATGCAGGCAGTTATGAGATAAACGGAGACCTGACAAATATTGCCGACCAAATGATTTACCTTGACGAAATAACAGCCAAAGGACGTGTTGTTGTTGACTCTGCAAAAATTGATGCATCAGGGCATTTTGTAATAAACGGCAATTTAAATGAAGCTGATATTTTTATTTTAAAAATAAATAACTCAAATCAAGACTTATTATTGATCTCACCGGATGAGAAAATCAGCATAACAGGTGACGGTACTCGTTTGAGAGATGTAAAAGTTAGTGGTTCGGAAGGGACTTCAAAACTACGCGAGTTAGATGAAAAATTAGAAGTTGTTCAGCTAAAAATGGACTCATTAACTGCTATAAGTAACACTTTGGCAAATGACCCAAATAAAGCTGCTAAGCTGAAGGCATTAAATGAAAGTGCCATGAAAATAATTAATAGTCATATCGACTATTTGAAGAGTTTTATTAACAAGAATCTCTCTTCGCTTGCTTCAATAGCTGCATTATATCAGCAGGTTGGTCGTCAACCTTTGCTTTCGATGGATAACGATTTAGATATTTTTCAGACAGTAGATTCAAGCTTAACTGCCAATTACCCAACAAATGTGCATGTAAAGAATTTACATTCAAATATTACAAGTACTTTAAGTAAGAAAAGTAAGGAGAGTTTTAAGAATGCTCTTGTTGATGTTGGTTCTGTAGCTCCGGAGATTTCTTATCCTTCACCTGATGGTAAAGTTATTTCTCTTTCATCTTTACGAGGAAAATATGTTTTAATTGACTTCTGGGCTTCGTGGTGTTCGCCTTGTAGAAGAGAAAATCCAAATTTAGTTTCTAATTATAAGCGCTTTCACAGTAAAGGTTTTGAGATTTTTCAAGTATCGCTTGATAAAACAAAAGATGCATGGGTAAAAGCAATTGAAAAGGACAATCTTTTGTGGCCTAACCATGTTAGCGATTTAAAATACTGGGACTCAGAACCTGCCAGACAATATAACGTAAGAAGTATACCAAGTAATTTCTTGCTCGACCCCGATGGTAAAGTTATTGCCAAAGATTTACGTGGTATTGCCTTGGGTAAAAAGTTAGCAGAGATATTTGGCAGTTAGATTTACTTTCTGTCAAAAAAAATAAAAAAGGAATGATTCTCTTTGAGTCATTCCTTTTTTTGTATCTGGGAAAATTCTTTGCACAAAACTCTTAAGTCGAACTCAGCTTATTAAAGAAACAGGTTTCCAAATTTTGTCCTTTATTCTAATCAAGCTTTAGTACAGCAAGAAAAGCCGTTTGAGGCACTTCTACATTACCAACCTGACGCATTCTCTTCTTTCCTTTTTTCTGTTTTTCGAGCAGCTTTCTTTTACGTGTGATATCGCCACCGTAACATTTAGCCGTAACATCTTTACGAACCGCCTTTACTGTTTCTCGTGCAATAATTTTTGCACCAATAGCAGCTTGTATGGCAATATCAAATTGCTGACGCGGGATAAGCTCTTTCAGCTTTACGCAGATTCTTCGTCCAAAATCGTATGCATTATCAAAATGGATGAGAGTAGAAAGAGCATCCACAGGTTCACCATTTAGCAATATGTCAAGCTTAACCAATTTTGCCGGTTTAAACTCAGTTTGATGATAATCAAATGATGCATATCCTTTTGAGATGCTTTTTAACTTATCGTAGAAATCAAAAACAATTTCGCCAAGAGGCATATCAAAGGTAACCTCAACCCTATTGCTTGTAAGGTAAACCTGATTTTTAAGAGTACCCCTTCTGTCGATACAGAGTTTCATAACCTGACCGATATAGTCTGCTTTTGATATTATCTGTGCATTGATAAACGGTTCGGCGATGAAATCAATTTTTGTAGCATCGGGCAAGCCCGAAGGATTATGAACTTCGTATTCGTCACCTTTTCTTGTATGAACAATGTACGAAACATTCGGAACAGTTGTAATCACGTCCATGTTAAATTCGCGGTCGAGTCGTTCCTGGATAATTTCCATATGCAACAGCCCTAGGAAACCGCAACGAAACCCAAAGCCGAGAGCGGCTGATGATTCCGGTTCGTATGTAAGCGAAGCATCGTTTAGTTGAAGTTTCTCCATCGATGCCCGCAACTCTTCGTAATCGTCAGCATCAACCGGGAAAATTCCTGCGAAAAGCATTGGTTTAACCTCCTCAAAACCTTCAATAGAGCTTTCGCATGGACGGTCGACATGTGTTATTGTATCGCCTACCTTTACTTCTGATGATGATTTAATACCTGAGATAATATAGCCGACATCACCTGCTTTCATTTCTTTTCGCGGCGATTGTTTAAGTTTTAAAACGCCAATCTCATCAGCCATATATTCCTTACCGGAATTAACAAACTTAACAGAATCTCCGGAATGTATCTGTCCGTTAATTATTCTAAAATAGGCAACAATTCCTCTATATTGATTAAAAACAGAATCGAAGATAAGAGCCTGAAGCGGAGCATCAACATCTCCCTCGGGATGTGGAACACGATTTACAATAGCATTTAAAATATCTTCCACACCCATGCCTGTTTTTCCCGAAGCTTCAATAATATCATCCGGCTCGCAACCAACAAGGTCAATTATCTGGTCCATAACCTCATCGGGCATAGCATTGGGTAAATCCATTTTATTCATTATCGGAATTACTTCCAGATCATTGTCGATAGCAAGGTATAAGTTTGATATTGTCTGAGCCTGAATTCCCTGTGTTGAATCAACAATTAGCAAAGCACCCTCGCATGCAGCAATTGAACGCGACACCTCATACGAAAAATCTACATGTCCGGGTGTGTCAATTAAATTGAGAACATAAGTTTCGCCGTCACTATGCTTATATTCCATTTGAATAGCATGGCTCTTAATGGTAATGCCTCTTTCGCGTTCCAGATCCATATCGTCAAGTACCTGATTTTGCAAATCACGTTGTGAGACAGTTTCTGTCTTTTCAAGTAATCTGTCGGCTAATGTACTTTTGCCATGGTCAATATGTGCTATTATACAGAAATTTCTAATATTTTTCATTCCTTTCTTTAAAGCTAATTTACCAAATAATTCATCAAGTTTATCGTGATGATATTATATTTAATAAAGTGCAAAGATATTATAATCGGGCGGATATTTTATACTTGTTTGTTAATTGGCATAATGTTAAATAATCTTACTGAAAATCATCGTAAAGGAGATAATTCTTTCTGACGAGTTTAAACTTCTGCAATCCGGCTTGCCAGGTCTTACGAATTTCATTTTCACTTAGCCCTTGCTCAATTTGCTTTTGTAGTTTACCGTTACCTGCTAAGCGTCCAAATGATGATTTAAAAAAATCATCTCTTCCCATTTCATTATATGAGTTTATTATCCAGCTTAGAACTAATTGTTTATTGCTCAGAATTACCTCAAAATAGTCTGTGAGATTTACACCGTAACATATTTTATTCTCAAACTTTGGATGTTTGGCAGCTCCCTCAATACTAACAGGTTTAAAGATATATGATCCGATTTTAAAATCAGGGTGTCCGTAACAATGAAATGGTAATTCTGTGCCACGTCCCACACTCATTATTGTACCCTCAAACAGGGCAAGACTGGGATACAAATAAACCGATGCCATGTCGGGTAAATTAGGCGATGGTTTAACAGGTAATTCATATAGAGAGTTATGCCTGTAGTTTCTGCATTTAATGACAGTCAAATTGCATTGGATTCCGTTTTTTAACCATTTCTCGCCATTTATCATTTTGGCATATTCGCCAATTGTCATTCCATATACGATTGGGACAGGGTGCATCCCGATAAATGATTTGTACTCCTCTTCTAAAATCGGTCCGTCCATATAAAAACCGTTTGGATTAGGCCGGTCTAAAACAATTAAGGGAATATTATTTTCTGCACAAGCTTCCATCACGTAATGTAAACTCGAAATGTAAGTGTAAAATCTAACACCAACATCCTGCAAATCAAAAACCATAATATCAACATCCATTAGCTTGTTTGCTTTAGGCTTTTTGTTTTTTCCATACATGGATATTACCCTAATGCCTGTTTTTTCATCGATGTTATCTGAAACAATCTCTCCGGCATCTGCATTACCTCTAAAACCATGTTCTGGGCTAAAAATCTTAATAATATTAATATTTAACGAAAGTAAAGAGTCAACCAAATGAGTTTTATGAATAATTGAAGATTGATTTGCAACAACAGCTACATTTTTACCTTTCAGAATAGGAAGATAATCTTGTGTTTGTTCGGCACCAACCTGAATTGTCTCCTTTTGTGCATATTGTTTACATGCTGATAAAGACAATATTACGAATATTATTATTGTTATTTTCATTGTTCAAACAGATTTATTTTTTACAACTAACAAAATGAAAGTTGAAATATGAGAATTATTGATGAAAAATAAAAACAAGTATAAATCTTTCGCAGTAATAAACCCTGAATAATTATTGTCTAATGCTTATTGTTGAATAAGTTAATTGTTATTGATTTCCCGGCTACAAGCTTTTGAATTGTATGTAACTGTTAAACAGGAAAAGGCTGAAAGCCCGACAGATAAGAATAATTGACAATCCTGTCTTTTATCCTATTGAGCTTGAAAAGCTCATGCGGGAGAGCCTTAAGAAACGGCGAGCCGAGCGTAGGCAGAAACTGCCAACAGTAAAGCAAATAATGAAAATGAAGCCTTTCGTTAATGCTCGGTGTTTTATAAACAAAGATGAGACAATTAATATGGCAGTTGGCGGGCGGAAGCTTCGTTTCTTATTGATTTTTTTGTTACTTTTTTTATCAAGGAAAAAAGGTAAAGAAAATAATTAACCGCAGTGTCATCATTTTTGCAAAAA
>JANTGP010000098.1 GCA_024762835.1 Bacteroidota bacterium | reverse complement strand
AATAATTTTTTTTCATAAACAAAATTGTTAGTTATTAATTATTAATATTTGATTATTTACTGATTAAGAAACACTTTGAAAAAGTACTGATTAAATATGACATGTACTTGTAATGTTTTTTTTTTTTTTTTTTTATTTATATAATTATTTTTAATAGTATTGCTTTTATGGCAAAAATAAAAAAAAACATATATATTTTTCAAGATTCCATAGGGCATTGCTCTTAGATAAAACTATAAATATAAAATGGCACTGAAAATATTAGAAATGTTTTGAGTTGGTAAACCTGTGATATGCCTGATAGACATATCTGCCTTTTTCTATGTAAGCTATGAATAATCAAACACATAGACGATACAAGCCTTATCCTTTTTATCAATATTAAATCCTAAAACAACTGCAAACATTATTATTAAGCTTATAAAAGATTTAATGATTTCATAAAACTCAACTTTAAAAACAATAATAAAGTATTTATTAACTTGCTGTGTTGATAAGATAAATTCAAGTAGGAAATTGGTCTTTCGCCATAAGAAATTGAAAAACTTATCTCATATTTGTAAAATTATAACCTATTCTCAAATTGAATAATCAACTTGAGAAAGCGGCTTAAATTTGTACTTATGAAATTATTGGCAAAAACTTTATTTGGCTTAGAAGATGTTCTTGCAAAAGAGATACTGGCTATTGGGGGAAAGGATATTATAATTTTGAAAAGAGGTGTTTCTTATCAAGGTGATAAAGAATTGCTTTATAAATCGAATGTTTCGCTAAGGACTGCTTTGAGAATCCTATTGCCGGTTTATTCTTTTACATTCTCAAATCAAAAAGATTACTACAATAGGATAAAATCATTTGACTGGGAAAAATATTTGTCCCCACAAGAAACATTCGCAATTGATGGAACTGTAAGCTCAGAAATAATCAGCCATTCGAAATATGCTGCACTACTGGCAAAAGATGCTATTGCTGACCGGTTTAGAGAGAAATATAACAGGCGTCCTTCAGTTGATGTAAATAGCCCTGATATTAGAATCAATATACATATTTATAATAATGAATGTAATGTTTCTCTCGATAGCTCGGGAACACCATTATTTAAAAGAGGTTACAGAATTGGCATGCACGAAGCACATTTAAATGAGGTTCTGGCAGCGGGAATGATTCTACTGTCGAACTGGGATAGAAAATCTACTTTTATCGATCCCATGTGTGGCTCAGGGACTTTACCTATTGAGGCTGCATTAATTGCTTATAATATTCCACCCGGGATATTTCGTAAAGAATTTGGATTTATGAAATGGAAGAATTTTGACGAGAAATTGTTTGCAAATACAATTAAATACAAGCCGAAGGATATTGATGTAAAGATTATTGGTTCTGATTTAAATCCTTCCTATGTTAGAATGGCTAAGAATAATAGTAAAAATGCCGGACTTATTTCTAAAATCAAGTTTGTCACAAAGTCGTTTGAGAGTCAAATTTCCACCGAAGACGGTGGAGTTATTGTAATGAATCCACCTTATGGTCAAAGAATAGTAAATGATGATATTAATGCTTTGTATTCAATGATTGGCGAGAGACTAAAACACGAGTGGACCGGATTTGAGGCATGGATGCTTACATCTAATTTTGATGCAATAAAGCATGTTGGATTACGTCCGTCAAAAAAGATAAAACTGTTTAACGGTTCCCTCGAATGTCGTTTTGTTAATTATTCACTTTATAAAGGAAGTAGAAAAGGAAAAAAGGAAGCAGACCTGTAAGCCGGGTTCTGTCAACTTATAAAAAGAAGTTCTATCATTTATCTAGGTCTTTTGTTGCCAAAAGACTCAAGCGACCTACCCCCCAACAACGAACGAGCAATTCTTAAATGTTGGTATACATGGTCTTTCAACCCATAAGATGTACAGCTATTACAATCACTTGCAATACTGGTAGGCTCTTACCCCACCTTTCCACCCTTATCCCGTTTGAACGGGACGGTTATTTTCTATTACATTACTATATTCTTTCGAATATCTTCCGGTTAAGAAGTATGGTGCTCTTTGTTGCCCGGACTTTCCTCTTTGCATTAAAAATGCACAGCGATAGAACGGTCTGCATCCTGATGCAAAAGTATAATTATTATTTATATAAGCTCTGAAAAATTATTTTGGGTTTCGAAGAAAAATTTTGTCACCCTCTTTTATTTGTGAATCCTTATTTAAGTTATTCCATTTCAACAGCTTCTTTAGTTTTATGGCATATTTCTGAGAAATAAAATATAAATCTTCCCCTTTTTCAACTATATGCTCCATTTTACCGGTTTCTGCTTTGTTTCTTTTTGGTTGGAGATATAATAACTGTCCCTCCTTCAACGTGGCATCTGCCGGAAGCTCATTGTATTTTGGCAATTGCCAGGTCATCAAATCAAACTCTTTGTTAAGACTTTCAAATGTATCATTTTCTCTAGCAACAATATATTTAACCCTATTATTTATTAATATCTGATGACTATTACTAGCAATCTCTATTTTATTATTATTTGTTATACCCTTATCATTTCCCTCTTTTTTTCCTGTATTTTTTTCCTCAACAACAGTTTTCTTTTCAGCAATACTTTCTTTCTCTTTTATTGTATTTTTCTTTTGTGGTTTATCAAGTTCATATAATTTATTTTCCTCGATTATGCTTATTAATAATGCAGAATATTTGGGATTTGTCGCATATCCGGCTTTCTTTAAACCTCTTGCCCAGCCTTTATAATCATCAGGTGTTAGTTTAAACAAATCTGCATATCGTTTTTTTTGAAGAAAACCGGAATGATCTTTATACGATTCTTCAACAGATGAATATTTTCTAAAACATTCATGTCGTTTATCATCAGTCTTATGATAAGTTTTACCTGTCCAGCTACTATGACATTTTATACCAAAGTGGTTCTTGGCACGCCTGGCAAGTTTACTATTTCCATTATTGGATTCTAATAATGCCTGAGCCATCGTGATGCTTGCAGGAATACCTGTTCTGTGCATTTCGGCTATTGCAATAGCCTTATATGTTTGTATATATTCTTCTCTGGTAATCTGTGAAAAAATCAAACTGTTTGAGAAAACCAGACAAACAACAAAGAAGAGTTTTAATCCGGCAGCTTTATATTTTTTGATATTTTGTGTGTCTTCCATTTAATTAAAAAGAAAAAAACTTAAATAATTATAACTTTATTGCTTCATATCTATTTCATTATCCGAGTCAGAAGCTTTTTCTAAAAAATCATCTATTTCCTTTGTTGATAGTTTTTTTACATTCGTGATAATAAGATTCTCAGAAATAAAATCACCAAATTGATTACTTTCTTTAATAGCTTCCTGAAATACATCTTTTATAGGTGCACTCAGTGGCATAACAACCAAAAGTGAAACATAAATACTGTCTGACTCAATACTTTCAACTTCAGCTTCATATTTCCCTAATGTAAATTCAAATTCATTCCTTATAATCTTCATCTGAAGATCGGTAAAAGTCTCATTATTTTTGTTAATCAGAACTACAAAATACCTGAGATTGCTTCCTTTACCACCCAAGCCGGTGGAAATAAATACCTGATTCTCACCAAGCAATCCGCTCTCCAGCATCATTCTGCTCTCTTGTAAAGCTAAAATAGCCCATTGCTTTAATTCGGCATCAGCTTCATTACTATATTTCTCAATTGCCCTGAAAGCTTCTACGTTTTCAAATGATGCTAACTTAACCAATGCGTTTTTTTTCTCAGTTGTGAGAGTATCATTGCTAAAAAGAATCTCTATATTATTTTTAATAGTTCCCGGATCTTTTTTTCTTAAACTTTCTGATGTTTTAAAATATTCCATCTGCAACTCAATATCCACTTCTTCTTGCAGGACATTAAAGTTGTTGGGTAAGTTCCCAAAAGTTTCTTTAATTTTATCGAATATGTTTTCTTCTTCCATAGTAATTTATAAGTTCTGCAAAAATAGGACTTATTATATTCAAACCAGCTTATCTAATTATTATTTTGCTTCGGAATATTTCTGTTAGTTTATTTCGGTATATTTTTCATTATTTTTATAAATATTTTTGATTTTTTTATTGAAATTTGTTTTGCTAATTAATAATATAGTTTATGTTTGCACAGAATTTAGAATTAATCTAAATAATGAAGTTTGTACATGAATTTATCTAATCTAAAGAACGGCGAAAAAGGAATCATAGTAAAGGTTAGAGGGCATGGTGCTTTTAGAAAGCGTATAACCGAAATGGGTTTTGTTAAAGGCAAAGAAGTTGAAGTTATTAAAAATGCTCCTTTTAAAGATCCCATTGAATACAGTGTATTGGGTTATCATATTTCCTTACGAAAAAGTGAAGCCATGTTGGTAGAGGTGATAAGTTACAAAGAGGCAAAGGAGCTACATCTTACAGATAACTACGAAGGGGTAACAAATGGCAGTTTCTTGATGGAAAAGGCTATGGAGAGAGGCAAGACCATAAATGTTGCTGTTGTTGGCAATCCTAATTCCGGAAAGACAACTATCTTTAATATTGCATCGGGATTAAAAGAACATGTTGGTAATTATAGCGGTGTAACTGTTGATGCAAAAAAAGCAGTTTTTAAACATGCAGGCTATACCTTTAATCTTGTCGATTTACCGGGCACTTATTCTCTAACAGCTTATTCGCCTGAAGAGCTTTATGTAAGAAAATATATATTCGGAGAAGTTCCTGATGTTATCTTAAATGTAGTAGATGCATCTAATTTAGACAGAAACCTTTATCTAACAACGCAGTTGATAGATATGGACCAAAGGATAGTTGTAGCCCTTAACATGTATGATGAACTTGAAAAGAAAGGCGCTAATTTTAATTTTAAATCACTTGGTCGATTATTGGGTGTTCCCTTTATTCCAACAATAGGTTCAAAGCAAAAGGGGATTAAGGAGCTTTTTGATAAAATTATTGATGTTTATGAAAATAGAGAACCAATAGTAAGACATATACATATCAATTATGGCAAAATTGTGGAAGAAGCCATAAAGGATATTCAGAGCAAAATTAAAGAAGACAAATCCTTATCAGATAAAATATCACCGCGTTATTTAGCAATTAAGCTCCTTGAACGTGATGAAAGCACATTATTTTCAATATCAAAAAGGCCGAATAAAGATGAAATTATAGCTGTTACCGATTATCATATTGGTATTATTGAAAAAGCTATGAAAGAGGAATGTGAAACCGTAATCACAGATGCTAAATATGGTTTTATTGCAGGTGCCTTAAAAGAAACATACACTGAGGGTGCCATAAAAAGAAGACGAAAAACAGATATTGTTGATGCAATAATAACTCATAAGTTATTTGGCTTTCCGATATTCCTGCTTTTTATGTTCTTCATGTTTTATGCAACATTTCAATTTGGGCAATATCCAATGAATTGGATTGAGAGTCTTGTTAAATACCTTAGCAGCAATGTTGAGCAAATTATGCCGGCGGGTCCGCTAAAAGATTTAATTACAGACGGGGTAATTGCCGGTGTAGGCGGTGTAATTGTTTTCTTACCCAACATACTGATACTCTTTCTGTTTATTTCTTTCATGGAGGATACCGGATATATGTCGCGGGCAGCATTTATTATGGATAAGTTAATGCATAAAATTGGTTTACACGGACGATCATTTATTCCTTTAATAATGGGGTTTGGCTGCAATGTTCCTGCAATTATGGCAACACGTACAATTGAAAACAGGAATGACCGTATTCTAACTATTTTGATTAATCCTTTCATGTCGTGTAGTGCCCGATTGCCTGTTTACATTCTTATTATCGGTGCTTTTTTTCCAAAGAATCCTTCTCTTATGCTGTTTCTTGTATACATGATAGGTATATTAATTGCTGTTGTAATGGCAAAGCTTTTTAAGAAAACACTATTTGCTGCTAAAGAAACACCTTTTGTAATGGAACTCCCACCATATCGAATTCCCACTTTTAAAATTACAATGAGACATATGTGGGAAAAAGCTTATCAGTACCTAAAAAAAATGGGGGGAATTATTCTTGTTGGTTCAATTATAGTATGGGCTCTCGGTTATTTCCCAAGGCATGTTGATTACTCTATGAATTTTGATGAGCTTATCAACAATAAAACAGAATCCTTAAATTCGGCAAAGAATGAAACTTCAGCACTTAATACGAAAGAATTAGAGAAAGAGATAAAGGTATTGAATCTTGAAAAAGCACGTGAACATCAAGAGCAATCATATATCGGCCAGCTGGGAAAGTTTATTGAACCTGTAATGGCTCCTCTTGGTTTTGATTGGAAGATCAGTGTTAGTCTTCTTGCCGGCATTACTGCCAAAGAGATAGTTATTAGCACTCTAAGTGTTCTTTATCAGGTTGACCCCGATGATAAAGTTGCAAGTGAATCTCTTCGAAATAAAATCAAGAATGAGAAATATGCTGTTGGCCCGAAAAAAGGCGAATATGTTTTTTCTCCGTTAATTGCATTTGGTTTTTTGATGTTTACACTGATTTACTTTCCATGTATTGCGGTTATAGTTGCAATAAAAAAAGAAACGGGAAGCTGGAAATGGGCTTTATTTACAATTTTTTACACAACCAGTCTTGCATGGATTATAGCTTTCTTAATAAATAAAATCGGAATAATAATAGGATAAATATGATTCAGGAAATTATCACATTAATAATTGTGTTCATGGCGGTATCTTATACCTTGTATAGTTTATACAGAGTGTTTTTTCCCGGAAAGAAAAGTTCTATGGGCTGCTCAGGGTCATGCAGTTCATGTGCACTGAAAGTAAATACCAAGTATAGGTAGCGATAAAAAAAAGCCCTACATGAGGGCTTTAATCAGTTCTTCTGGAATATTCCAGAATCTTCTCAAGAGATTCTTTGCTCGGCTCAAGCTTAAGAGAATCAAGCATATGCCTTACAGACTCAAACTCAGTAAAGTCATCATTACAAAACTTATTTACTTCAATAAATAAGTCAGACTCTGACTCTCTGGTATCCAAGAAATAAAAAAAAGTAGATGTTTTACTCATAGGCGTTTTTAATTATTATTTTGATAAGTATTCAATTAACGACATGAAAAAAATAATATTGCAATAAGACTTTATTTTTTTGGTATTATACCGATTGTATTTCAAAAGATTGGTAGTCTTCGGTTCACAGTTTACAATCATCCGTCCTCAACTTTCGACATAATACTGTTAATTGCCAACTACCATTTATGAAAAAAAAGCCGGCAATTAAACCGGCTTTATTTGTTGAAAATTTATCCAAAATAATTATTGCACCGACAAACTAATATTATGTTCTTCGATAATTTTCCTCATATTAATTAGAGCATATCTCATACGCCCAAGAGCAGTATTGATACTTACATCGGTTTGCTCAGCTATTTCTTTAAAGCTTAAACCAACATAATGTCTTAGTATAATTACCTGTTTTTGGTCTTCGGGCAATTTGTCTATTAGTTTTCTAACATCATTAGTAATCTGATCATTGATAATCTCTTGCTCAATATTCTTATCAGAAAATTTTGATGAATTGAAAAGATCGTAATCATTATTATCATTTGATATTGTATTCAGATGTTTTTCCTTTCGGAAATGATCAATAATAATATTATGTGCAATTCTAATAACCCAAGAAACAAAACGACCTTTATCTTGATATCTTCCGTTTTTTAACGAATTTATCACTTTAATAAAAGTGTCTTGAAAAATATCTTCAGCTAATTGCTCATTCTTAACAATAAGGAAGATGTAGGTATAAATGCGGTTTTTGTGTTTGTTTATTAAAACTTCAATACTTGACTGCTTACCGTTGACAAATTGTTCAATCAATTCGAAATCGGATAAATTGGTTTTTGACATATTTACCTCCTATTTTTGGTTAAAATTAATTAAGGTAAAATCCAGTCTATAAGCAGTCCTCCTTTTAGGTTTAGTTAGTAAAATAAATGTATTAATACATACTTTGGTCATTAATACAAGACAAAATAAGTAAAAATATATCAAAAATAAAAATTTAGTTGCAAATTTACAGCGGAAATTAAAGTTTTTTAACATGCACACTATAAGCGATAATAAGTATATTTTAATTAAAGGAGCACGCGTCCACAACCTTAAAAACATTAATTTAGACATAGCTCGTAACAAATTTATTGTTATTACCGGTCTATCAGGTTCCGGAAAGTCTTCTTTGGCTTTTGACACTTTATATGCTGAGGGACAGAGGAGATATGTAGAGAGTTTATCATCATATGCTAGGCAGTTTCTTGGTAGAATTAACAAACCTGAAGTGGATTATATTAAAGGTATTCCGCCGGCAATTGCAATTGAACAAAAAGTTAATACACGAAACCCCCGTTCTACTGTTGGTACATCAACTGAAATTTACGACTATCTAAAGTTACTTTTTGCAAGAATTGGAGATACATATTCGCCTGTTTCGGGTGAAATTGTAAAACGTTCCAGCGTTAGCGATGTTGTTAATTATATTCTCACACGTAAAGAAGGTAGCCGATTTATTGTCACAACCAAAATTAATTCAAGCAAACAGGACTCTCTTATAAAGCAACTAGAGATGCTTAAACAACAGGGCTTTGTCAGGATTGAGGCTGACGGAAAGATTTACCGGATTGATGACGTGTTATTTGAGATCGATTTGGCAGATAAAATTACTGATTGGAGTTTGGTTATCGACAGAATGATGGTTGATAGTTCGGAGGATTCTGTAAGCAGAATGGCAGATTCAATCCAAACTGCCTTTTATGAGGGTGATGGCAAATGTTTAATAAAGCTTTTCGAAGGCGACAAAATTATTAAAAAGAGTTTTTCCGATAAATTCGAGAAAGATGGTATTCAGTTTGAAGAGCCTACTATTCACACTTTTAGTTTTAATAATCCAATTGGTGCATGTCCAAAATGCGAAGGCTTTGGTAAGGTAATAGGTATTGACGAAGATTTGGTTATTCCCAATAAGAGCTTGTCTATATATCAAGATGCGGTGGCTTGTTGGAAAGGTGAGAAAATGAGCCAATGGAAAAAGAAGCTTATTGAAGTAGCTCAGAAATTTTTCTTCCCAATTCACAAACCATACTACGAACTTACAGATAATCAGAAGCATCTGTTATGGACAGGAAATAAGTATTTTCATGGCTTGAATGATTTCTTTAAGATGCTTGAAGACGAAAGCTATAAGATTCAATATAGAGTTATGCTTTCGCGATATAGAGGTAAAACCATATGCCCCGAATGTAAAGGTAGCCGACTGAAAAAGGAGGCATTTTATGTTAAAATAGCCGGCAAATCAATCAACGAGTTAGTGTTAATGCCTATTGACGAGCTAAATAATTATTTTATTAATATTAAACTTACAAAACATCAAAGAGAAATTGCAGGCCGTTTGTTAGTTGAGATACAAAACCGTTTGAATTTTCTTATTAATGTAGGCCTTTCATATCTTACTTTAAACAGATTGTCATCAACTTTATCAGGAGGAGAGTCGCAACGAATAAATATTGCAACCTCATTGGGGAGCAGCTTGGTTGGTTCATTGTACATTCTTGATGAACCAAGTATTGGCTTACACTCAAGAGACACTACAATGTTAATAAGCGTATTACGTCATCTTACAGATATTGGTAATACGGTAATTGTAGTAGAACACGACGAGGAAATAATTAATGCTGCCGATGAGATAATTGATATCGGACCTTTTGCAGGAAGATTTGGCGGCGAAGTGGTTTTTCAAGGTAAATTCAGCGAACTAAAAAAAAGTGATAAGAGTTTAACTGCTGCTTATTTAACAGATAAAAAACGAATTGAAGTTCCGGCTTTAAGACGAAAATGGAATAATTTTATTGAAGTATTTGGAGCCCGTGAAAATAATCTGAAAGGAATTGATGTAAAATTCCCATTAAATATTATGACGGTTGTTTCAGGTGTAAGTGGCTCAGGTAAATCTTCACTGGTAAAAAGAACTCTATATCTTGCCCTGAAAAAACGTTTTGGTGGCTTTGGCGAGAATACAGGCTTAATGGACAGGATTGATGGCGATTTTCATTTAATTGGTAGTGTCGAATTTGTCGACCAAAATCCAATTGGTCGTTCGTCCCGTTCAAACCCGGTAACATATTTAAAGGCTTTCGACGATATAAGAAAATTATTTGCAAGTCAGAAACTTGCAAAGTACAATGGATATAAAGCTTCCCATTTCTCGTTTAATATTGATGGTGGCCGTTGCGAACATTGTCTGGGTGAAGGTGTAATAAAAGTTGAAATGCAATTTATGGCTGATATCAGCCTTGTTTGCGAACATTGTAAAGGACAAAGATTTAAAGACGAAATACTTGAGGTCAAATATAAGGATAAGAACATATACGACATATTGGAAATGACTGTAAGTGAGTCAATAGAATTCTTTGGCAATGATGAATCAACTGTATGCAGGAAAATCGTTTCAAAACTAAAACCGCTTGAGAATGTTGGTTTGGGATATGTAAAGCTGGGACAATCATCGAGCACTTTGAGTGGTGGCGAAAGCCAGCGAATAAAACTTGCCTCTTTTCTTGCAAAAGAAAACAAAGACCATCGCAGCTTATTTATTTTTGATGAACCGACAACAGGTTTGCATTTCGATGATATAAATAAATTACTTGATGCATTTAATTCTCTTATTAAAAGAGGGCATACGGTATTAATAATAGAACATAACCTTGAAATTATTAAATCAGCAGATTGGGTTATTGATCTTGGAAAAGAGGGAGGAGATAAAGGAGGATATGTTGTATTTGAAGGAATACCCGAAGAGCTTGTAAAATGTAAAGAGTCATATACAGGAAAATATTTAAGAGAAAAGTTGTAGAAACTACATTAATTTTATTGAAGCCGAAGATTTCAATTGTTTATAATGGATTTTAAAAAAAATCAAGATTCAATTTCCGACTGGAATATTATTCCAAAGGAATGAATTTAAAAACACCATGGTAATACATAAGGTGCAGAGCACCGAAATATTAATGAACCGTTAAAATCCACTAATTCTTTCTTTTGTTTCTTTTTGCCACTTGTCCTAAAGGATGGAACCAAAAGAAAGAATTAGCTGCATCGCACAAAGTAGTGAGCTTCACCATTTAGGGTCGGGGCAAAAAGTGAGCGGTTTCAAAATCGGATGACATAAGGCTCACCCGATAGGCATCGGGTTTGAAATACAATTGGTATAATATTCCAAAGGAATGAATTAAAAAACACAATGGTAATACAAGGTGCAGAGCACCGAAATATAAAT
>JANTGP010000097.1 GCA_024762835.1 Bacteroidota bacterium | reverse complement strand
TACTGGCCACAGTATTGTTTAAATACAATTGGTGATTTACAACCGGGTTGGGGTTATCAAATTAAGCTTAACACTGCTTATACATTTACTTATGCTGCTAACTCAATGTCAACAGGTAATTCGCAGAAATATGGCTTTGTAAATGAACCTACATTCTATGATGATTATGCAATTACAGGAAATAACATGACAATTGGTATTCCTGAAGAAGCATGGTCAACTAAACCTGAGATTGGAGACGAAATAGGTGTTTTCAATACTGATGGCGAATTAATCGGAAGTAGCGTTTATCAAGAAGGTTTCAATGCTGTAAGTATCTGGGGTGAAGAGATCCTAAACGAAGCAAAAGAGAAGGATGCTAAACCATTTAGCATTAAACTTTGGAGCAACGCTACAGGTCTTGAGTCTGATATTATTGTTGAAAACTGGGAAAGCGGAAATAATCTGTTTGAAACAAATGCAATAAGTATAGTTGGTAAATTAAGTTTAACAACAGATGCTGATCAATACGCATTGTATCAAAACATGCCAAACCCTTTCAATAAAACTACCGATATTAAATTCAATATTCCTGTTGCAGGTAATGTAAGTATCTATATTTACAATGCAATTGGCGAGAAATTAGTTAAGGTTGTATCCCGTAATTTCGATGCAGGTGAACACATTGTAAGTTTTGATGCAAGCCACCTCCCATCTGGAAATTACTTCTACAAGATGATTACAGATAACTTTGTTGCAACAAAACCAATGCACATCAGAAAGTAATCTATAACTAAATAATAAGAAACCCCGTCAAAACTATTGACGGGGTTTTTTATTATCTGTATCTGAGATTTATTCTTAACTCATTAGAACATTACAGGGCATAATACCGATTAGTAAATGAACCCGATGGTTATCAGATGAACAATAATTTCACCCGATAGCTATAAGATTTTAATCTTATATTAAGCAGGTATTATTCAGTCAATAATAAGCAATAATTGATTAAGTAACTATCCTAAGTCCTTGAACATCCATGCAATCAATAATAGTCTTAAGTGTCAGAATTGCAATAGATGTTTCATCCTCATTAAAAACAGGCTTACCTGCCTGATCTTCATCAAACACAGAATCCATAACAAAAGCAAATAGATTAATTTGCTTATAATCTTTAAAAGCTGTTTCAATAAATTCTATAATAAGGTCCTCATCCTCTCCTTCAATCATCTCTAAGAGTTGTGTATTTTTCAACTCGCGTTTATCAATATCATTCTCACCAACCATTGGCATGGTCTTACCCAATTCTACCAATATATAAAGAATAACAAAACCTGTATAAAAGAAATATTCAGCTTTATCCTGATTAATACTTTCAGAACTTGCCAAAAGATAAGCTAAAAGATTCCCTTGCTTCTCAGTTATTTCATCCATTATACCCTTAAACTTGTCAGAATCTAATTTCTCAAAATAATTTAATACTTCCTCAATTTTTTCTATGCTTACAACTTCCATTTAATAAGGTTTTAATTTTAGTGTAGAATAAAAAGAATAATTCTACATCATTCAGATAATTTAATTGCCCAAATCTAATTAAATTAATTAATATTATAATAATCATAACTCTGCTAAGTCAATAGTAATAGTATATTACTGAAATATTGCTTTTTAGATTAACATTTTTTAATTAATTTATTATCAAATATGACATCAGTTTATCACTTAAAACTGTATATTTGCGACTGAATAATAAAATTAACAGATTATTAATTAAAATATAGGAGAAATACTTATGGCTAAGAAAAATGTCATTATTATTGGTGCTGCTGGAAGAGATTTCCACAATTTCAACACCTATTTCAGAGGAAATAAAGATTATAATGTAGTTGCATTTACAGCTGCTCAGATTCCTGATATTGACGGAAGAAAATATCCGGCAGAATTAGCCGGTGATTTATATCCTGAAGGTATTCCAATTTTAGCTGAGGAAGAACTTGGTAATCTTATTAAAGAACACAATATCGACGATTGCGTATTTTCATACAGCGATGTTCCGTACAATCGTGTAATGAATATTAGTGCTTTGGTAAATGCAGCCGGTGCAAACTTTATGTTATTAGGTCCTGACGACACAATGATTAAAAGTGAGAAACCTGTTATAGCTGTTGTTGCTACACGTACAGGTTGTGGTAAATCACAAACATCACGTAAAGTTATCGAATACCTTATGGAAAAAGGTTTAAAGGTTGTTGCTATACGTCACCCGATGCCCTACGGTAATCTTGTGGAGCAAAAAGTACAACGCTTTGCCGAAGTATCAGACCTGAAAAAGCACAAATGTACAGTTGAGGAAATGGAAGAATATGAACCACATGTTGTACGTGGGAATGTAATCTATGCCGGTGTTGACTATGAAGCCATTGTACGTGCTGCCGAGAAAGATCCTGACGGATGCGATGTTATTCTTTGGGATGGTGGGAATAACGATTTCTCATTCTACAAGCCCGATCTTACAATTACCGTTGCCGACCCACACAGACCGGGTAACGAATTGAGTTATTATCCCGGCGAAGTAAATATGAGACTTGCCGATGCAATTGTAATAAACAAGATGGATTCGGCATCACCGGAAGGAATACAAACTGTTCGCGAAAGCATTGAAAAGGTTAACCCTGATGCTTATGTTATTGATGGTGCTTCACCTATCAGAGTTGATGACCCTTCAATTATTAAAGGAAAGAGAGTTCTTGTTGTTGAAGACGGACCAACATTAACACATGGCGAAATGAAACTTGGAGCAGGTACTGTTGCTGCAAGAAAATTCGGTGCTGCCGAATTAATCGACCCTCGTCCATTTGCTGTTGGTAAATTAGCTGAAACATTTGAGATTTATCCAAACATAGGTGTTTTATTGCCGGCTATGGGATACAGCGACCAACAACTAAAAGACCTAGAGACTACAATTAATAATACAGACTGCGATGCAGTAATTATCGGTACACCTATCGACCTAAACAGAATTATTGATATTAAAAAACCAAATACTCGCGTTTACTATGATTTACAAGAAATAGGAAAACCTGATATTAATGATTTACTAACTGATTTTGTAAAGAAATTTAATCTATAATAAATAATTTCTTCAATTAAAGAAAGGGCGGATTTGAACAAATTCGCCCTTTTACTTTTTATGATGATGCTCTAAAATAATTGTTTTATACCTATTGTATTTCAAACCCAATGCCTATAGGATTCATTTACCAATCGACATTACAGGACATATCACATGACTACAATTGCATTTCTCAAATTTTTGAAAAATTACAATTTTCAAAACACACATTCAATTATTATGGGGCCATGTTAATAAAACATGATAATTATTAACAACAACAGCAATTTTTATCGGGGGTAAGCATAAAATAATGTATATTTTTGCAGAAACTAACAAATTAATGCTATCATGACTAATCTTCGAACCCAAGCTATTGAAGCTGTATTAAACAGACCCGGCTATAAAGTAGATTTCCCTGCAAATAAAACATCAGAGTTTTTTGCAAAGAATGTTTTTACAAAAGAATCAATGCAAGCCTATCTTTCCGGTGAGGCCTATAAGAGTGTACTTGAAGCAATTGAAAAAGGAAGCCGCATTGATAGAAAAATCGCAAACCAGATTGCTTCAGGTATGAAATCATGGGCTGTTGATAAAGGTGCCAGTCATTACACACACTGGTTTCAACCGCTTAACGGATCCACAGCCGAAAAGCATGATGCCTTTTTTGAGAAAGCTGAAAACAGCGATAATGTGATTGAAAAATTTGAAGGTGATATGTTGATTCAGCAAGAGCCTGACGCATCAAGCTTTCCGAGTGGCGGAATAAGGAATACTTTTGAAGCACGAGGATATACTGCATGGGATCCAACATCACCTGCATTCTTGATTGACAAAACCTTATGTATTCCAACAATATTTGTTTCATACACCGGCGAGGCTCTTGACTATAAAACACCATTATTGAAATCACTTTATGCTCTCGACAAAGCAGCTGTTGATGTTTGTAATTATTTCGACAAAAACATTAATAAAGTGATTGCGACATTGGGTTGGGAACAAGAATATTTTCTTATTGACGAAGCATTATTTTTTGCCCGCCCTGATTTGGTGCTGACAGGAAGAACACTTATGGGACATGCATCTGCTAAAGACCAACAATTGGAAGATCACTATTTTGGTTCAATACCTGACAGAGCATACTCATTTATGCAGGATGTTGAAGTTGAGGCATGGAAACTTGGGATACCAATTAAAACCCGTCATAACGAGGTAGCACCAAATCAGTTTGAATTTGCACCTGTTTTTGAAGAAGCAAATCTTGCCATTGACCATAACCAATTATTGATGGACATTATCGATAAGATTGCTAAACGTCACAAACTTAAAGCATTACTGCACGAAAAACCATTTAAAGGAGTTAACGGTTCCGGCAAACACAATAACTGGTCGATGATGACAGATACAGGAACAAATCTTTTGTCACCCGGAAAAACACCAAAGAAGAATCTCATGTTTCTAGTATTTCTTATAAATACAATTAAAGCCGTTCATAAACATTCCGACTTGCTTAGAGCCAGTATTGCAACTCCCGGGAACGAACACAGACTTGGAGCAAATGAAGCCCCACCTGCTATTATCTCGGTGTTTCTTGGCAAACTACTAAGCCAAACTCTTGACGAAATAGAAAATAAAGTTTCAACACGCAAGATGACCCCTGACGAAAAAACAGAGATTAAACTTGATATAGGTAAAATTCCTGAAATACTTCTTGATAATACAGACAGAAACAGGACATCGCCGTTTGCCTTTACAGGAAATCGTTTTGAGTTCCGTGCAGTTGGTTCAAGTACAAATTCTGCCTCTGCAATGATTGTTCTAAACACAGCAATGGCAAATCAGTTAAAAGAATTTAAGAACGATGTTGATGCTATAATTGCAAAAAATGTTAAGAAAGACGAAGCAATATTCAGGATTCTAAGAAAATATATTATCGAGTCAAAAGCAATCAGATTTGAAGGAAACGGTTATGGAGAAGAGTGGCTAGCAGAAGCAGAAAAACGAGGATTATCAAATATTGCAAATGTACCCGATGCCCTTAAAGCATTTATAAGTAAAAAATCTATTCAATTATTCTCAGATAATAATATTCTTAGTAAAAGAGAACTTGAGGCAAGACATGAAATACGACTTGAAAATTATAAGAAAAGTATTCAAATAGAATCGAGGGTATTAGGCGATCTTGCTGTAAATCATATAATACCAACCGCTATAAAATATCAAAACACACTTATCGAGAATGTGAAAGGTTTGAAAGAGCTGTTTGGTGCAGAAGATTACGACGAAATGGCTACACCGCATTTGTTAAGCATTAAAAAGATTTCAAGACACATCAGCAATATACGCCAACTTGTTGTTGAAATGGTTGATTTCAGAAAAGCTGCAAACAAAAAATTGTCATGTTCTGATATTGCTGAAGCATATTCAAAAGAAGTAAGACCCCAGCTGGATAAAATCAGATATCATATCGACAAACTAGAGTTAATTGTTGCAGACGAAATGTGGACTTTACCTAAGTATAGAGAGCTTCTTTTTACCAGATAAATAGTTTTATAATATGGATTTTAATACAAGAGCCGCGGACCTTGTTTGGTTAGGGCAGCAAATTAACAAATTAGCAAAAGCCCAACAAACTGATTCTATCTTGAATGAGATATTTTCTAACATTAGTTTTGACGAATATCTGCAAAGAATTGAATTCTGGAATAGTTGGCACACAAAAGAAACAACAAAAGACGCCATGCAACTATGGGGCAACATACTTTGGCAAAACGAAATTGAAAGAATACAAAAAGAATATCCTGAGATTACTGCAAAGAGAAAAGAAAGAAATATTGCAGTAATAGCAAATTTCAACACAAGCCTCTCTCCTATTCATGATTATTTCTTAGTCCTTATTTCCGGAAACAATTATCAAGGCTTTGATAAGGAAGGCTATTCCAAATTGCTCGAATTGTTTACTGCTATGCTTATAAAGAAAAATCCTGAATGGGAATCAAAGATTAAAATAACTGACCAAGGCTTAAAAGAAGTTGATGCCATACTTGCCTACCGGTCAGACTCAAAATTTAATTTAATTGAAAAGTACCTGTCTAAATATCCAAAACTCATTAGAGCAAACACTAACTCTCTAGCCGTTTTAGATGGATCGGAAAGCAAGGCAGAACTTGAATTACTAGGGAAAGACATTTTTAGTTTCTTTGGTTTAAGCAATAGAAATGTAAGTAAGATTTTTGTACCATATGATTACGATTTTACCAAGCTTTTTGAAGCACTTGACAAGTATAAGGCATTGACCAATCATAACCGCTATGCAAACAATTACGAGTATAATCGCTCTGTATTCCTCTTTGGTAATGTTAAACATTTAGACAGTGGATTTGTACTTATTAAAGAAGATAAAGATATACCTTCACCAACAGGAGTAATTCATTTCGAATATTATAAAAATGGAATTGATAAAGTTACAGAATCTTTTTCGCAATTAAGCCCTAAGCCTCAACGAGTTCTAACACATAAAGATATACCGGGGACAGAATATTTCGGTGAGAATTTTATAAAAAACTTAAGCGATTTTGATAATAATATTGATGTTCTTAATTTTTTACTTAATTTAGGCTAAAATTTACAAATAAGAAATGATATTCAAATTCAGGATTTTATCCGCCGAAGTAAGTGATTTTGTACGAGATATTGAGATTCGTTCAGACCAAACATTCTACGATTTCCATAAAACGATACAAGAAATTCTTAATTGGGATAAATCACAAATGGCATCTTTCTTTTTATCAAATGATGATTGGGAAAAAGGAACAGAAATTACATTAATGGAAATGTTCGATGACGAGTTTTCAGAAAGTATTGTAATGGATGTTGCCTTGATGTCTGAATTTATAAAAGAAAAACACCAGAAACTACTTTATGTATTTGACTTTTTTACAGAAAGATACTTCTTTGTTGAGATGGTACAGAGCTATAAAGACACAAAGGATAAATATCCGCGTTGTGTGAAATCGGAAGGTGAACCACCTCAGCAATTGCTTATTGAAGATTTTTCATCTGACAATAGTTTTGATGATAATTATGACGATAATATAGAAGATTTGGGCTTTGAAAATATTGATGATTTTGAAAATATTTAATAGTGCCTGCTAAAAAAGAAAATACCCTCATTGTAATTGTCGGTCCAACAGGAATTGGGAAAACAGCAATTTCAATACGGCTTGCAAAAGATTTGAAAACAGAAATAATCTCTGCCGATTCCCGCCAGTTTTACAAAGAAATGAATATTGGTACAGCAAGACCCTCTGCCTTTGAATTAAGCAAGGCCCCACATCATTTTATAGCTAATAAATCAATATTTGAGTATTACAGCGTTTATAAATTCGAAACAGAATGTATATCTTTACTTGACAAGCTATTTCGAGAAAATAAAATTGCCTTAATGCTGGGTGGTTCAGGCCTGTATATTGATGCAGTATGTAATGGAATCGACGATATACCTGATGTGGAACAATCAATAAGAGACTCAGTTCAAAATCGCTTTTTGCAGGAAGGCATTGAAACACTTCGTTTCGAGCTAAAAAAACTTGACCCTGAGTACTATAAGATTGTTGATTTAAAAAATCCCAAGCGAATAATAAGAGCCTTAGAAATTTGTCTATCAACAGGAAAAACCTATTCGTCATTTAGAACAAACACATTAAAAGAACGGGATTTTAATATTGTTAAAATCGGCCTAAATCAAGACAGGCAATTACTTTACGACAGAATAGACAAGCGTGTTGACGAAATGATTATTGCCGGACTTGAAGAAGAAGCCCGTAAGCTTTATCCACACCGGAAACTAAACGCTCTTAACACCGTAGGATATAAAGAGTTTTTTGATTTTTTCAATGGAAATATTTCCCAAAATAAAGCAGTTGAATTAATCAAACGAAACTCACGACGCTATGCAAAACGCCAATTGGCTTGGTTCAGCAGAGATAAAAATACTAAGTGGTTCAACCCTCTTGACTATAATGAGATTCTAGAATATATTAAAGAAGATTTGTAAGACACTACTATAGAGAATATTTGGCAGATTAACAGTAATATTTTGCTGAATAAAATATATTGTGTCATATTAACTATTTTTAATATAAATGAATGATGTATTTTTTCTATTTTTACCAATCATTAATTTAACAAAATAAATATGTCACTATTATCTGATAAAGTAGTAACTGAGGGACTTACGTTTGATGATGTACTTCTTGTTCCTTCATATAGCGAAATATTACCGCGTGATGTTAACTTAAAAACCTTATTCTCGCGAAATATCACTATGAATATTCCTATTGTTTCGGCTGCAATGGATACTGTTACCGAAGCACCACTTGCTATTGCTATTGCAAGAGAAGGTGGTCTGGGTGTAATTCATAAAAACATGAGCATTGCATCTCAGGCCAAACAAGTAAAAATTGTTAAACGTGCTGAGAACGGAATGATATATGACCCTATCACAATTACAAAAGACAAATCGGTAGCCGATGCTTTGTTGTTAATGAAAACAAATAAGATAGGCGGAATTCCTGTAATAGATGACAAAAAAAGATTAATTGGGATTGTAACAAACAGAGACTTACGCTTTGAGCGTGACTTTAGCCGAAAAATAGAAGATGTGATGACAAAAGGCAATCTTGTAACTACATCTCAATATACCGATTTAGAAGAAGCCTCACGAATATTGCAAAACCATAAGATTGAGAAACTTCCTGTTATCGACAAAGACAATAAACTTCAGGGTTTAATTACATACAAAGATATTACAAAAGCAAAGGACAGACCTTTTTCATGTAAAGACTCACACGGACGTTTAAGAGTAGCCGCAGCTGTCGGGATTGCTGCTGATACGATGGAACGCGTAAAAGCACTACTTGATGCAGGTGTTGATGCAATTGTAATTGACACAGCTCACGGACATAGCAAAGGTGTTGTTGAGATGCTCAAAAAGGTTAAAGCTAAATATTCCGAATCAGAAATTGTTGTTGGAAACATAGCAACAGCAGAAGCTGCCAAAATGCTTGTTGAGGCAGGTGCAGATGGAATAAAAGTAGGAATTGGTCCGGGTTCGATATGTACAACCAGAATTATTGCCGGTGTAGGTGTTCCACAGCTATCGTCAATTTATGAAGTGGCAAAAGCTGTTAGAGGAACAGGTGTACCTGTTATTGCAGATGGAGGAATTAGATATTCAGGCGATATTGTTAAGGCAATTGTTGCCGGTGGAAATTCTGTTATGGCAGGCTCTCTCTTTGCCGGAGTTGATGAATCGCCGGGTGAAACAATAATTTACAACGGACGTAAATTCAAATCGTACAGGGGAATGGGCTCTATTGAAGCTATGCAAAAAGGCTCAAAAGACAGGTATTTCCAAGATACCGAAGATGATATAAACAAACTTGTTCCCGAAGGAATTGCAGCAAGGGTTCCATTTAAAGGAAACTTATCGGAGATAATTTACCAGATGATTGGTGGATTAAGAGCCGGAATGGGATATTGTGGTGCAAAAAACATTGAGACACTTCAAAAAGCCAAGTTTACGAAAATTACAAATGCAGGAATGCAGGAAAGCCATCCGCATGATGTTACAATAACACGCGAAGCACCAAATTACAGTAGATAATAAAATACAATAACAATAAATTTATATTAAAATGAAACAGTTTTTAATCCTGATTTTTCTTTTTATCGCATTAAGCCCATTGAGGATTAATGCTCAATATGGCGACGATGCAATCTTAATGACCATTGATAACAAACCTGTTACAAAAGCAGAATTTGTAAGAATCTATAAAAAGAATAATTCTAACGAGAATATGCTTGATAAGAAATCTCTTAATGAATATTTGGATTTATTCGTAAATTTTAAGCTTAAAGTTGCCGAGGCAGAATCAATGGGACTTGATACAGCTAGTTCTTTTGTAAATGAGTTGGCAGGCTACCGCAAGCAATTGGCTAAACCTTACCTTGTTGATAAGAAAGTTGACGAAGAGTTAATGAAAGAAGCTTATGAAAGACTAAAGTATGATATTAAAGCCAGTCACATCCTTATAAAAATTAATAACGTAATGGATGAAGATGAGGATAAAGCTGCATACGAAAAAGCCATTAAATTAAGAAAGAGAATACTAAAAGGTGAAGCCTTTGATAAACTTGCTCGCAAATATTCCGACGATCCTTCGGCTAAGAATAATGGGGGAAGCTTAGGCTACTTCACAGGTTTTCAAATGGTTTATCCATTCGAAACAGCTGCATTTAACACAGCAGTTGGGGACGTTTCAATGCCGGTAAAAACCAGATTTGGTTATCATCTGATAAAAGTTGAGGACAAGCGTCCCGCCGTTGGGAAAGTTCAGGTTGCTCATATAATGATTTCTTTACAAAAAGGAAGTACAAAAGAAGAACAAGCTGCGGCTGAAGAAAAAATCAATTCAATATACAAAAAACTTCAAGCCGGTGAAGACTTTGCAAAACTTGCAAAAGAATATTCAGATGACAAAGGCTCGGCAGGGAAAGGTGGCGAGCTTCCCGAATTTGGGACAGGGCGAATGGTACCGGAATTTGAAAAAGCTGCATTTAGCCTAAAAAAAGAAGGAGACATATCCCCGGTAATCAAAACTCAATATGGTTATCATATCCTTAAACTATTGAAAAAGGATAAACCGGATACATTTGAGAATATGAAACAAGAGATTAAATCCAGAATATCAAAAGACTCACGTTCGTCAGAAAGCAGACAGGCACTTATTGCCGAATTGAAGGAAGAATATAAATTTTCTGAGAATAAAAAGAACCTTAATAACTTTTACAAATATGTTACCGATTCAATCCTTGTTGGGACTTGGGACGGTGAAAGTGCAAAAGGGTATAATGAGGTGCTTTTTACCTTAAACGGCATTAATCATACTGCTGATGAGTTTACAAACTATCTTGTAAAAAGCAGAGTTAAATCAATAAACGAAGATGTCAAACATTTTGTCGACAAACAATACGACAAGTGGGTAAACAGTAGTATTATCAAATACGAAGAAAGTCGTCTTGAAACAAAATACCCTGAGTTCAGATACCTTATGAACGAATATCATGACGGTATTTTATTGTTCGAATTGTCAGACCAGATTGTTTGGTCAAAAGCTGTAAACGATACTGTAGGCTTAAAAGCATTTTACGAAAAGAATAAAGAGAATTATATGTGGGGCAATAGAGTTAAAGCATCAACTTATACTATTGTTGCCGACGAAAAATCTTCTAAGCTTTCAAGCCAAACAAATGAAGAGATAAACAAAAAAATTCTGC
>JANTGP010000096.1 GCA_024762835.1 Bacteroidota bacterium | reverse complement strand
AAACGACTGAAAAATCCAAGAAGTATCTGGAGTTAAATCAGGTATTGTATCTGGTTTGAATTTGATATTTGCGTAGTTTACATATTGACTGTTCATGCTATTTAAAAGAACGACAGTTCCAGTTCCCCATAAAGTATCTATGGTTTGTTGAAGAGGAGATAAACTTATTTGAAGCTGATCATTAAAACCTTCAGAAAAATAAGAAAACACACTATCTGAATGATAACCAGTTGCACTAACCTTAACTTTATACTTGGCAGTAAAACCTGTCAAAGACATTTTTTTAGAACTTCTAGCTTCTAACCTATCAAAAGAAGGCCTTGAAGCCCTGCCTGCACTAGGAGACGAAGTCTTTACAAATTTCTGAGAAAAAGCACCTTTTCCTGTTTGAATATTGATAATATACACTCCCGAAGAAAAATCAGACATATTAAGATAATAATTATCAGCAGAAAAACTACTTTGACGCACTAAACTTCCATGCATGTCATAAACATTAATATTTCCTTCTTCAAAATCTTTAAAGAAAATGTTTGCAGCACTACCCATTGTAGGAAAAACTCTAGTATTATCCTTTTGATTATATTCATTAATACCTGTAGTAGTGTCAATACCTGAAATAATATTGTAATTAACAAAACCAGAATTATTCGAAAAATAACTAAATGAAGTGTCAGGAAGAACAGTCTCAACACTATCTGGAATCAACAAAACATTAGCATTGGAAATAGGATTCCCAGTATTAAAATCAGTAACTAAAACGTCACCGTTAGCCCACAAAGTGTCAGCCACGCCGTTTTGAGCTTTAACAACTCCTGTTGAAAGCATTATGCTTGCTGCTGTCAATAATAAGGTCTTTTTAGCTAATTTTGCGCCTTTTCGAGCAAAACGACCGAGTCCTTTCATAGTGTCTAATAAGCTCATAGTTATACCTTTTGTATTCTTTCATTTATTTCCACAAATATAAATGTTTCGTCCTCACAATTTAGTGGTGTTTTTTTTAGAAAGATTAATTTGTTTATACAAAAAAACGACTTTTTCAGTATTTTCTCAAAAATTAAAGGATTAATTTCTCATGGTACCACAACTAATATTTATATAAGTCCCCTTTATTATTTTCACATAATAGTAAAATATTGTTCTGTTTTTTAAGCAGGTTATTATAATAATTGTAATTTTGAGCATTAATCATTAATAAATTAAAATTGATATGAGAAAAATAACATTTCTATTACTGGCAATATTTTTTACGGGACTTGCTTTTGGACAAAAAAAGGACAAGAGTATGTTCAAGGAATATCAACCTAACTATTTCTTGAAAATGATATTGCAGGATAACCGCAAAGTTGATGAAAAGGAAAAGCCTGTTTCGCTTGAAAAGAGATTCTTTATGGATCAGTCAAATCTCAACTTACCCAATAAACTTAATCTTTATAAAAACCATACCGTATGGCATACACCAAGTATTTCCCAAGGCATGGCAGGTACATGTTGGGCTTTTTCGACTACTTCGTTTTACGAGTCGGAGGTTAAAAGAATTACGGGTAAAGAAGTTAAGCTTTCTGAGATATTTACGGTTTATTGGGAATATGTAGAAAAGGCCAGAGGCTATGTGCAGTCGCGTGGTGAATCACTTTTTGATGAAGGTTCGGAAGGTAATGCTGTTGCAAGAATTTATAAAATGTACGGTATTGTTCCATTAAGTGCTTATAGCGGTTTGCTAAACGGAAAAAAATATCATGATCATTCAAAAATGATGGATGAAATGAGAGCCTATTTAAAATCTGTTAAAGAGCAAAATGCATGGAATGAAGAAGAGGTAATCTCAACTATTAAATCAATAATGAATCATTATATCGGCGAACCGCCAAGCGAATTTATAGTTGACGGAAAGAAATATACACCAAAATCTTATCTGAAAGATTATGTAAAAATAAATCCTGATGATTATGTCGAGATACTTTCGTATGAGCAGGAACCATACTGGAAGCAAGTGGAATATAAGGTGCCTGATAACTGGTGGCACAGCAAAGAATATTACAATGTGCCCTTAGATGACTTTATGGAAATTGTAAAAACTGCAATCAGAAATGGATACTCAATGAGCATTGGAGGTGATGTATCCGAAGCCGGATTTAGCCGTACAACAAATGTTGCTTTAGTTCCAACTTTCGACATACCATCTGATTATATTGATGAGGATGCCCGCCAGTTCCGTTTCTCAAATCATTCAACAACCGATGACCACGGAATGCACCTTATTGGTTATACTACTGTTGATGGTGTTGATTATTATCTTATTAAAGATTCAAGTTCGGGTTCACGCCAGGGAGATGAGAATGCACCTGAATTTGGATATTATTTCTTCCACGAAGATTATGTTAAGCTGAAGATGATGGGATTTACAATTCATAAAGATGCTGTAAAGAAAATTTTAAAGAAATTCAGATAAAAACTTTTAACATGTTACAAAAAACTGCCCTATGAGTTAAAACTTACAGGGTAGTTTTTTTATTTTGTAATTAATGAGCTAAATGGAAGAAAACCAGCCTGTAAGAATAAATAAATACTTAAGTGAACTAGGTTATTGCTCTCGAAGGAAAGCAGATACTCTAATTTCTCAAAACAGAGTTACCGTAAATGGTAAAGTTCCTGAGATGGGAACAAAAGTTAATGTTGATGATGAAATACGAGTAGACGGAAAACTGATTTCAAAGAAGAAATCGAAAGCTGTATATATTGCTTTTAATAAACCTGTTGGGATTGTTTGCACAACTGATACCAGAGTTGAGAAAGATAATATTATTGATTATATAAATTATCCAAGCCGGATATTTCCTATCGGCCGTTTGGATAAGCCGAGTGAAGGTTTGATTTTTTTAACCAATGATGGTGATATCGTTAATAAAATTCTTAGGGCAAGAAACCGGCATGAGAAAGAATATATTGTTAGAGTTAATAAAGCTGTTACAGATGACTTTATTCGAAAAATGTCAAATGGGGTTCCTGTCCTTGATACAATTACGAGGAAGTGTTTTGTTGAACAGATAAGCAGAAATGAATTTAGGATTATTCTTACACAGGGTTTAAACAGACAAATTCGTCGTATGTGCGAGTATCTGGGTTACAGGGTTGTAAAGTTAAAACGTGTTAGAATAATGAATGTAAAACTTGATATTCCGACCGGACAATGGAGAGACCTTACAAAGGAGGAGCTAAAAGAGATAAACTCACTTGTAGAGTCATCGACAAAAACATATGATGATTTATCCGGCAAATAAACCGCCTACCGCCTTTCAAGTAAAACAATATTTTCAACATGGTGAGTATGTGGAAACATGTCAACAGGTTGAATTTTAACAACTTTATATTTGCTGTCCAGTAATGAAATATCCCTGGCTTGAGTTGCCGGATTACAGCTAACGTATACAATACGTTTCGGCATAGCAAAGAGCATACTGTTAATAACATTCTTATGCAAGCCTGCCCTTGGTGGATCTAAAATAATAACATCAGGTTTACCGTGCTTTGTAATAAACCCGGCGTTAAGAACATCTTTTATATCACCGGCAAAGAATTTTGTATTCTTAATATTATTAATTTGTGAATTAATAATTGCATCTTCAATAGCCTCAGGAATAAACTCAATACCAATAACCTTATTTGCTTTTGATGCTACAAAATTTGCAATTGTACCCGTTCCGGTATATAAGTCGTAAACAATCTCATTACCTGAAAGTCCTGCAAAGTCGCGTGCGATTTTATAAAGTTCGTAAGCTTGATTGGAATTGGTTTGGTAAAAAGATTTTGGCCCTATCTTAAATCTTAAACCTTCCATTTCTTCATAAATATGGTCGGTGCCACTAAACAGAATTATTTCCTGATCTGATATAGTATCGTTCATCTTCTCATTAATAACATACATTAGTGAAGTTATTCCGGGGAACATTTCTTTGATATGATTCAGCAGAGCTTCATGTTTTTCTTTGTCATTATAAAAGAAAGATATAATAATCATTACTTCGCCGGTAGAAGAGGTGCGGATAATCAAGTTTCGCAAATAGCCTTCTTTTGTACGATGGTTAAAGAAACTATAATCATTCTCTGTACAGAATTTCTTGATTGCCAGTCGAATTGAATTTGAAGGCTCTGCTTGTAAATAGCAATTTTCAATATCAACAATACGGTCGAACATACGTGGTATGTGAAATCCTAAAGCTCTAACATCTCTATCTTCAGGGTCTGCCTCTTGGCTAAGTTCATCTTGCGTTAACCAACGATTGCTTGAAAAAGTGTATTCAAGTTTATTTCTGTAAAACTTAGTTTTTTCTGAGGCCAGAATACTATTTATCTCAGGTAATTCAAGCTGACCGATATGACTGAGTTGGTCAACTACTTGTTTTTGCTTGTAGAATAATTGTTTGTCGTAAGGTAGCATTTGCCATTTACATCCCCCACAAACACCAAAATGCTCACAAAATGCCTCAATCCTTTCTGATGAGTATTTATGAAACTGTATCGGATATCCTTCTTTATAATTCTTTTTACGTTTATTTATCTGTACATCAACTATATCGCCTGGAATAGCATTGGTTACAAATACTACCAATTCATCTTTCTTGGCAATTGCCTTACCTTCGGCAGCAATATCAATTATTTCCAGATTTTCGTATCTGGGATATCTGTTTCTCTTATTTTTCACATCTGTATATTTAGGCTGCAAAGATATTTCTTTTTACTTGATTCGAGAGTAATTTTCTTTTGTTGGGATATTATATTTTGCTTTACCGGCTGAATCTACCACCGGTTAAATATTTACAATTTTGAAAAGGTGATTTTTTTATTATTTTTGTCCTGTGAAAGTTCATTGTTTTTCAATGATGACAATGATATTTCATCTATGACCAAATATGTATAGTAATTTGTAAATTATAAAATCGATAGGATGAAAAAAATACTATTTATTCTTTTAATAAGTTTATTTGTATCAGGGCTTAATGCACAGAACATTACATTAACAATTCAGCCATCAGATGGAAATAATGGTATTGCAACAGACATTGCAAACAATATTGTTGCCTTTGATTTATTGATAGAGGTTGACCAGCCTGAATGGCAATTACGCTCATACAACGTATGGACCCAATACCCAAAACCATCAATGTCATATAATAGTGATGCCTCTGCTATTGCTCAGGATGCCGGTGATACTGATAATGATCTATTTGGACAATACAGGCTTGGAGGTGCAAATGGTTTTACTACTCTTGAAGCAAATACACCTACCATCTTTCATACGGTTGCTTACAATTTCTCTAATGCAAATGATATAATGGGACAAACAATGATAGTTGGCGGTGATGCTATTTTGTTTGGTTTGTCTTTTTCAACAACCATTACTTTAGTAAATGAATATACTAATGTTGCTTTGGGTTTTGTTATTACAGATGCCAATGAACTTACTATTGTTCCTTCCACATTCCCTTCTATTTTCGGGTCGATGCCTCTTATTGATTTGGGTAGTTGTAAAACCAGATACATTGGTTATCCACCTGCCGATAACGGTGTAGAAATTCAAGCAATTGTTACAAATGGTTCAGCACCGTATACTTATTCATGGAGTCCTGCTGAATATATTACAAGTGGCATAAATACATCATCGGTTGTTGTAAATCCTTTAGTTTCGACTGATTATGTTCTTGAGGTTACCGATGCAAACGGTGTAATCGTTAGCTCTTCTGTATTTGTTGATGTTATTAATGTTCTTTCAAGTGGTATTAGCAGCATGGATGATCCTGACATTATTATTTGTCACAAGCCAAAAGAAATTGGTGCCCCTTCAGTACAGATGATTGTGCCAATGAGTAGCGTACCTTTATATCTAAAACATGGTGACCATCTCGGGCCATGTAATAGTGCTTGTGTTGATGATGATAGTTTTATCATTAACCAACTTGGTAAAGATTATAAAGGAATAGCTCAGTTTGAGAATTGGATTGAAGCAAATCCTAATCCAACAAAAGGTGCTACTCGTTTAACATATAAAGTATACACCGACCAAAATGTTTTAATAAATTTGGTTGATATTTCAGGTAAAACAGTTAAAGAATTATTTTCGGGTAATGTGAGTGCCGATGAAGAAAATTATTTGGATCTAGACCTGAATCTTAAAGCAGGCGTTTATTTTGTTAGGATGTTTACAGAAACAGAAATTCTAAATTATAAGATTGTGATAGTTAAATAGAGCTTCCACTGAGAAAAATAATCTTGTAAAATTTTAAACTGCCTTGTGACTATAGTTGCAAGGTAGTTTTTTTTAGGCCGGTTGAAATAATTGCTGTTATCATGTTTTTTATAGTTTTCAGAATACATCTTATACCAATTGTATTTCAAACCCGATGCCTATCGGGTTCATTTACTAATCGGTATTAATTAATTTGGGATTGTGCCTTTTTTGCGATTCTTATTTTTTTACTTTTGTACGAATAGTTAAACTTTGCAAATGTGATATATCCTGAAAATTTTGAGATTAAAACAGGCTTTGATAAAATAAGGCAATTGCTTATTGATTACTGTGTTAGTGATTTGGGAAAAAAGAATGTTGATGAAATTTCTTTTTCCTCATCCTTTGAGCATATCTTAAAATTAACAGAGGAGGTTAAAGAGATATGTGATATCTTTGAGAGTAAAAAAGACTTCCCGTCCGGACATTATATTGATGTAAGACCTTACCTTGCCAGAGTGAAAGTTAAAGGTAGTTTTTTAGAGCTTGAACAGTTAATAGAACTTAAAATGTCTTTTGAATCTGTTGCAGCAGTCTACAAATTTATTAAAACACTCGATGCAGAAAAGTTTCCTCGTTTAACTAATCTTATTAAAGATGTTGTAATTCACAGTTTTGTAATTGATAAACTAAATTCTGTTTTAAATAAAAATGGAAAACTAAGAGATACAGCCTCAAATGAGTTAAAGAAAATCAGGCAAGAGTTAAGCTCAAAACAAAGAACAGTTTCTACCAGAATGGATGCTTTCTTAAAACAAGCTCAAAAAGATGGTTTTGTTAATAAAGATACAAATCTAACAATGAGGAGTGGACGTTTGGTTATTCCTGTATCAGCAACAAACAAGCGTAAGATAAAAGGCTTTATTCACGACGAATCGGCAAGTGGAAAGACTGCCTTTGTTGAACCTGCTGAGATTTTTGAAACAAATAATGAGATACGCGAATTAGGATATGCGGAGCAGCGTGAGATTGTTAAAATTTTACAGGATGTAACTGAATTTATCCGTCCGTATATTGAAGACTTATTGGATGCATATACCTTTATAGGCCTCATCGATTTTATTAGAGCAAAGGCTAGATTTGCTCAAAGCATAAATGCCGTTTGCCCTATTATTAAGGATGAAGCAATGGTTAATTGGAAAAATAGCCGGCATCCATTGTTATTCTTGAGTCATCAAAACGAAGGAAAGAAGGTTGTTCCTTTATCCGTTGACTTAAATAATGACGATAGAATATTGCTAATCTCCGGACCCAATGCAGGCGGTAAATCTGTTTGCTTAAAAACAGTTGGTCTATTGCAATATATGATTCAATGCGGGCTTCTTGTCCCAATGGATAAAGATTCGGAAATGGGAATCTTTAAAAAAATATTTATTGATATTGGTGATGAGCAATCAATTGAGAATGATTTAAGTACATACAGTTCGCATTTAATGAATATGAAGTACTTTATAAAAAACATTGATGAGAAATCATTAATATTGATTGATGAGTTTGGGGCAGGTACAGAACCCTTGCTTGGCGGTGCTATTGCCGAATCAATACTTGACCAACTGAATAAAAAGGGTGGTTTTGGACTGGTTACAACTCATTACACGAATTTAAAGCATTTTGCTGCATCAACAGACGGAATTATTAACGGTGCAATGCAATATGACCAAAATAAAATGCAGCCTTTGTTTAAATTGGAGATTGGCAAACCGGGGAGTTCCTTTGCATTTGAGATTGCACGTAAGATTGGTCTATCAGAAGAGGTACTGCAATCGGCTACAGATAAAGTAGGCAAGAAGCAAGTGAATTTTGATAAATTATTGAAGGATGTTGTTCGCGATAAGCGATATTGGGAAAATAAACGTAAGAAGATACGCCAAAGCGAAAAAAAGCTTGATGATTTACTTGAGGATTTGTCGGATGAATTGAAAAGAACGGCTAAGTCTCGAAAGAAAATTTTAAAAGAAGCCAAAGATGATGCAGATAAATTATTGGCTGGAACAAATAAGGTAATTGAAAATACGGTCAAGATAATACGTGAGAATCAGGCTGAGAAGGAAAAGACTAAAGAGGCACGTAAACAACTGGATAGGTATAAAAGCAAATTCAGAGATAAAATAAAAAAAGAAGAAAGTGAAGATGATAAAACTATTCAGGATTATCAAAAAAGAGAAAAACATATAAGACAACGTTTCCCAAATTTAAAGAATAAGGAGCTAAGTGTCGAAGAAATAAGGAAAAATATTGAAGCTGAAATCAGGATAGGAGATAATGTAAAGCTAAAAGATTCTGATTCTGTTGGTGAAGTTGTTGAAATGAATACGAAGAATTTTATTGTTGCCTTTGGAAATCTTGTTACGAGTGTCTCAAGAGAAAAACTTATTAAAATAAGTAGCAACGAATATAAAAAGATTACAAAAGGAAAAACTGCTTCGTCGGGTGTTGGATGGAATCTTCAAAAGAAGCGTATTAATTTTAAATCAACCATTGATGTACGTGGCATGAGGGTAGAGGAGGTCTTACCTGTGGTTTACGAATTTATTGACGATTGCATTACTCTGGACGTGAATGAGGTTAGAATTTTGCACGGTACAGGAAGTGGAATACTTAGGCAGTATATTCGTGAGTATTTAAGATCTGTTGAACAAATTACTTGGTTTGGCGATGAAGATATACAAATGGGCGGGGCAGGAATTACGGTAATAAAATTTAAGAAGGATAATAAATAACAAATAATTATTATGGAAAATAAAATTGCATTAATAACCGGTGCATCATCGGGAATTGGAAAAGCCACAGCTATAAAATTGGCAAAGAATAATTATGACTTAATAATTTGTGGCAGACGAAAGGAAAGATTACTCGAACTAAAAGATTTACTTTCGGAATATGTTGATATTGAATTACTTGTTTTTGATGTAAGATTTAAGTCAGAGGTATTAAAACAAATTGATTCCTTACCTGACAGATGGAAAAATATTGATGTATTGGTAAATAATGCAGGAAATGCACATGGTTTGTCTTCGTTTGACGAAGGTGATATTGTTGATTGGGATGCAATGATAGATGGCAATGTAAAAGGACTTTTATATGTTTCAAAAGCCATTGTTCCGTTTATGGTTGAGAATAAAAGCGGGCATATCTTTAATATTAGCTCTATAGCCGGAAAGCAAACATATGAGAATGGTGCTGTTTATTGTGCTTCGAAAAAAGCTGTTGAAGCAATAAGCGAAGGAATGAGATTAGATTTAACAAAACATGGGATAAAAATTACAAATATTGCTCCCGGGGCAGTTGCAACAGAGTTTTCTGAAGTTAGGTTTAAGGGCGACAAGGAAAAGGCAAAGAAAGTGTATGAAGGTTATGAGCCCTTGTTGGCTGAAGACATTGCCGATTTAATTCTTTATTCGCTAAAAGCTCCTGATAGAGTTACAATTGCTGATGTTACAATATTTGCAAAAGCACAATCAGCACCAACAACAATTTATAAAGACTAATAAGCAAGTCATACTAATTGTTTTCAATCCCGTTGTCTGTCGAATTCAGTTACTGGTGTCAATTTATGAGTATAACGAAAATATAGTTGAAGTAAGGAAAATGTTGACACTGAATTATTCAGTTCTTATATACTCAGCCCTAACAGTGTTAATTTTTTTAAATTTCTCAATCAGCATTTTTACTTCGCTTTGGCGAATACTCAGAGTGATATTGCAATTAAGGTCAAATTGTTGGGCTAGTTGAAGAGGTTTATCGTCTTTGATTATCTTCATTACATCATTCATTGCAGCATATTGAAACTTGATTTCATAAATATCATTAACCGTCTTTTCAATAATCTTGGCATTGGCAATTGCATCGGCAGCGGCGGTTCGATAGGCATTTATCAAGCCGCTTACACCTAGCTTTGTACCACCAAAATAACGAATTACAACAATCAGTATATTTGTTAAATCGTTTGATTGAATTTGTCCTAAAATGGGTTTGCCTGCCGTACTCGACGGTTCGCCATCATCGTTTGCACGAAAGCGTTTGTGGTCGGCCCCTAATCGCCATGCGTAACAATGGTGTCTGGCATCAAAATAATCTTTGCGTAATTTATCGCGTATTACTTTTATCTCTTCTTCGGTAGCAACAGGAAAAGCAAAAGTAGGAAACTTACTCCCCTTTTCTTTATAATATCCCTCTGATGGTTCTGAAATCGTTTTGTATGTATCAGTCATTATTATGCTGTTTATCATCAATATAAAAACGCCAGGCACAGTAATATTCATCGGGGTGTTTATCAGGCGGACATGAAATAACTTCTGTCTTTATACGTGAATCTATTGCTTCTGCAAATGTTGTATATTCAACTAATCCTCCCGATTTGCAGGGGTAATCTGTTAAGCCTTTTCGTTTTCTTGCTACCTGAACCCTACATTCGTTCATGTAAAATGTAAGGCTGTTCTCAGTTATATCAGCAAAAGATTGCTTATTGACAAATGCATATAATCTAAACTCAAGAGCTTTTTTTAGACCGGCAATTCCGGCTTCCTCAGGTAAATTAAGCATTCGTTTTATCGACCAGGCTTCAAATGGTGAAAACTGTGCCCAACAAGAATCATTACTTCGTTTTGCATCATTCATCCCCCTTGAAAACTCTAGCCCTTGAAACCAAACACCATCATTTGCAAGCCAATTTACTGCCATGCTGTCTCTTAGTGTTTCTAAAGTTTCCATAGGAAGGTCAAGCAGAGGTTGTGGAATACCATCATTCATTTCAAAGTTTAGTGCTTTTGATATTCGTTTTAGTTGAATTGTACGGCTTCTATCCCAGGTCTCATTCATTATTTCAAGAGCCTTTTCTTTACCATGTTGATGTTGTATCTCGGCAAACCACAAGGCATAATGCATCATAGTGCGATGAAAAAAGTCAATTATTAAATCGGCATTTTCTTCTTTGCTTAGATTTTTTGAGTCAGTGAATTTTTCTGTCATTGAAGTATTTTAATAGTATTAAAAATGACTGTAAAAATAGAATTATTTTATTACTAATTCAATGAAGTGTATATCTATCTTACTTATAATTCAGGTGGCAATCTGTCTAACCCGGATTTTAAAAATTGCTGTGCAACAAGATTTTTTATAGTTTTTAGAGACGATGATTATTTATGTAAAATCATGAGTAGCCCTAAAAAGAATCTTG
>JANTGP010000095.1 GCA_024762835.1 Bacteroidota bacterium | reverse complement strand
CAAGTATCTAATTAAAGCAAGTGGCTTAAATCCTGATGACTTTAAATTTGTTTATGGGAAACCATTTGGACGCCCCGAAGAAATTTACAAGGATTTTGTTGTTGGAAAAGCTGATACTGTTATTCTTAGAGAACCTGAAGCAAGTTATGCAATAAAAATAATGGAAGATAGAAATGAGAGTATTTCAGTGCTTTCGTTTAATGAGATATGGAATAAGGTAAATGAAGGCTTTGGAAGTTTTCCCAATGCAGGATTGGTTCTGAAAGGAGAATTTGCAAGAAAATATCCTGAGCAAACTAAAATCTTTATTGAAGAATTAAAATCTGCTATTCAGTGGGTGAATGAAAATAAAAAAGCCTCTGCCGAATTATCTTACGACCTGATGCGTCAACCTGTTGACAGAATTGAGCTATTCTTAAACCGTGTTAATTTTGAATATGTCGATGGAGATAAGCTTATATTTAAGGTTAAGCAGTATTTTGATATTCTTAATGAGAATGATGTTGTTGATATGAAAATAGATAATGAGTTTCTTGATATTTTTAGATTGAAGCAGTAGCATTAATTTGTACAATATTGAAAAAACGAGTTGAGGTTTCCTTTTGTGAAACTTTTTCTTATCTTTGTACTGTGAAAGTACATTTAATCAAAAAACAGACTATTGAAGACTATATCAGAAAGAATGCCAGAAGTAAGGCTTCCTTTGAAATATGGTTTTCAATAATAAAACGAGCTGATTGGACAGAGCCTAATGATGTTATAGCAACTTTCAATAGTGCTGATATTCTAGGGAAAAGCTCTGAACGAATAGTTTTCAATATTGGTGGAAACAATTAAAGACTAATTTGCCTCCATTATTTTGGAAACAGTAAAGTGCATTTATTTGTAAAGTGGATTGGCACGCATGCAGAATACACAAAGCTTTGCAATGAGGGAAAACAATATGAAGTTAGTTTGTATTAACGAAAAAAGAAAAAGAAAATGGAAACTTTAAAATATACAATTATTAAGAGCGAGAAACAGTACAATGAATATTGTGACAAATTAGAAATGTTGATTTGTGAGGAAAATATGACAGTTCAAGACGAAATAGATTTACTAACTCTTCTAATTGAAAAGTGGGATAAGGAGCATAATACACTTATGGACTTAAATCCTATAGAGTTGCTAAAATCATTAATGGCAGACAATGGATTAATATCAAAAGACCTTGTTGAAATCTTAGGACTTTCAAAAGGGACAGTTTCTAAAATATTAAACTATCAGAAAGGTTTATCGAAGGAAACGATTCGGAAACTGTCGAACTATTTTAAGCTGAGTCAAGAAGCATTTAACAGACCTTATAAGATTGTAAATGAGGTCAATCGACATTTTAGGAATGCTAGTTTAATGAACACAAAAAAAAATATGGAAAATTCAGTTACGATATAGATTATCTATTTCTTAAATTGAACATTTTTTATGCTGATTCCTTTATTTATAGATGGAATCAACAAATAATATTAAGATTGTATTTACCGACCTTGACGGTACTTTATTAAACTCTGATTCAAAATGCAGTGATGAAAATTACCAAGCCTTATCTATGCTCAAAGATAGAGCAATTATTCGGGTAGCAGCAACAGGTCGTTCATTGTTTTCTGTTCATAAGGTTTTGTCAATGGACTTTCCTATTGATTATCTTATTTTCTCTTCAGGTGCAGGTATAATGGATTGGCAGCACAAAAAGATATTACTTTCGCAAAGTATTAACTCAAGTACGGTTACCATGATTAGTGAGAGGTTAAAATCAGCAAATATTGATTTTATGATTCACTATCCGATTCCTGAAAATCATTACTTTGTTTATCATGCAACGGGCAAAGAGAATACTGACTTCTACAGACGAATTGAAATCTATAAAGATTATGCTGAGCCCTTAAGTTTTTCGCTTCAAACATTCGGCTCTGCCAGTCAAATATTAGCTGTTATACCATATGACATTGCTTTGTTTGAGAATATTAAGTCGATGTTTAACGATATTAAAATTATTCGTGCTACTTCACCCATTGACAATCATTCTATATGGATTGAGATTTTCTCGAGAAAGGTATCAAAAGCATTGGCTGCAGAATGGTTATGTAATTATCTTGGTATTAAACAACAACACACTTTAAGTTTAGGAAACGACTATAATGATATAGAATTGCTTGAGTTTACAGAACACAGCTATATGGTAGCTAACTCACCGGAGATATTAAAGAAAGACTTCAAAGTTTGTCTTGACAATAACAGCCATGCTTTGGCCGATTTGATGAGGAAATTAAAGATTGACAGCTAAGCCACAAGCTGGCTCAATTGTTAAACTAATATTACTAAAACTGCTCTAAAAGAGACAATAAATATCAATAAGCTATTGGCTCTAATCATACTTTGTTAGTGCTTAATTATCAATATTTAACAGCCTTGTTAAAAAAAGTTAATAATACTTGCAGGGCTATTTCTTTAGAGGGATTTTTGTTTTTTTTGCAATAGAAAATTAAAATCTTTAAGATATGGATATTGTAGTAAAGAATTTAACAAAGAAATACGGCAATCAAAGAGCCGTAGATGATATCAGTTTTGAAGTAAGAACCGGAGAGGTGCTTGGTTTCTTAGGACCTAACGGTGCAGGTAAAACAACCACAATGAAAGCAATAACTTCTTTCCTTAGACCTGATGCAGGAAGCATCTTGGTTGGTGAATACTCTGCAATTACACAAGCTGATGAAGTGAAAAGAGTTATTGGCTATTTACCGGAGCATAATTCTTTATATACTGATATGCCTGTAATTGACTATCTTAAATTTGTTGCTGAATTGCAAGGAATTGACAAATCAAGAATTCCCGACAGAATACTTGAAATGGTTGATGTTTGTGGTTTGGAAGGTGAGAAGCACAAAAAGATAGGAGAATTGTCAAAAGGATATCAGCAAAGAGTTGGACTTGCACAAGCCTTAATTCACGACCCTGAGGTTCTAATTCTTGACGAACCGACAACCGGACTCGACCCGAATCAAATTGTTGAGATTAGGGAATTGATTAAAAAAATCGGTAGAGAAAAAACAGTTATTCTCAGCTCTCATATTCTGGCAGAGGTTGAAGCAACCTGCGACAGAATTATGATTATCAATAAAGGTAAAATTGTAGCTGATGGAACAGACGAAGAACTGAAAAAACATGCTCAAGGAAAAGAAATAATTCGAGTAAGCGTTGAGGGTGTTGATAGAAACGAGTTTATTCCTGTTGTTCAGGAATTACAAACAGTTGATTCTGTTGATCCTGTTGATTCCGAAGAAGACAACAGCAATAGCTTTGAAATTACAAGTCATTTGGATATGTCATCGCGTAAAGCAATATTCCAACAATGTGTTGAAAAAGGATGGATACTTACCGAAATGACCCTTATTGTAACAAAATTGGAAGATGTATTCCATGATTTAACTATGAATTAAATCTACCAATAATAAAATATAAATAAATAATAAACATTGATTCTAAAAACTGAGACTCATGAGACAAATCTGGATAATTTGTAAACGCGAACTTAACTCGTTTTTCGATTCACTAATGGCCTATGTAATGTTAATTGCCTTTTTAGGATTTTCAGGCTTTTTTACATGGATATATGTTGCTGACGTTTTCTTTATAGGACAAGCCAGTTTGCAAGTATTCTTCGGAATATCATACTGGACTCTTTTCTTCTTTATTCCCGCATTAACAATGGGACAACTTGCCGAAGAAAACAGATCGGGAACCATAGAGCTATTATTGACTAAACCTGTAGACAATATGCAGGTTGTAATTGGAAAGTTTCTGTCAACTCTTATTTTAATAAGTCTGGCATTGGCTTTTACTCTACCTTATTACATAACTATTGCAAATATTGGCCCCGTTGACCATGGAGCTGTTATTTCCGGTTATATAGGTCTAATTCTGCTTAGTGCATCTTACATCAGTATTGGTATTTTTGCAAGCAGCGTATCCAAGAACCAAATTGTTGGATTTCTATTAGCTCTTTTTATAGGAATACTTTTTCAATGGGTTTTCGGGACAGTTGCTACAAGCATAAGCGGCTTTTTTGGCGAACTCTTTAATTTCCTTAGCTTACAAACACATTTCGATTCAATATCAAGAGGTGTAATTGATAGCAAAGATATTATTTACTTCTTATCAATAATTGTTTTCGGACTTGTTGCATCAAGTACCATAATGGCAAAAAGGAATAATTAATAATGTGTAAGGATAATTGGAATAAACGTAAAAATTAAATCATATTAGATATGAAAAACATAAAATCTTTTGGAACATATTTATTGATTGTGTTAGCAATTCTGGTAATTGTTAATGTATTATCGGATAAATTTTTTGCCAGATTTGATCTGACCCAGGACAATAGATACACCCTAAGTAAAGCCACAAAGGATATTTTAAAATCAATTGACGATCCTGTTACAATTAAGGCTTATTTTACTAAAGAAGGATTACCACCTCAGTATTTGAAGGTTAGACGCGATTTTAAAGAAATGATAGTTGAATTTAGCAATTATTCAAACGGGAATCTTGTGTTTGATTTTATTGACCCAAGCAAAGATGCAAAATTAGAACAGGAGGCAATGCAAGCCGGTATTCAACCTGTCATTATTTCGGTAAGAGAAAAAGACCAGATGAAACAGCAGAAAGCATACATGGGGGCAGTTATCTCTCTTGGTGACGAAACAGAAGTAATACCGTTTATGAAAGAAGGTGGTGCAATGGAATATGCCTTGGCCACAAGTATAAAAAAACTTTCTGTGCTTGATAAACCTAAAGTTGGTTTGGTACAGGGGCAAGGCGAGGCTACAACAGCAGATTTGGACCAAGCAATGCAATCATTAAACGTATTATATGACGTAAATGAGCTTAATCTCGATGGTAGTACAAATCTTTCGGAATACGCTGCTTTAGCAATTGTTGCACCTAAAGACTCATTTACATACCAGCAATTGTCACAACTGGATAATTATCTGTCAAACGGTGGTAAATTATATATTGGTATAAACAGAGTAGACGGTGATTTAACAAATGCCCAGGGTACAGAAGTTACAACAGGCTTGGAAACTTGGCTTAGTCAAAAAGGTCTTACTGTAGAAAATAACTTTGTTATTGATACAAAATGTGCTAATGTAACTGTTCGTCAGAAACAAGGCTTTTTTATGATGAACAGACAGGTGCCATTTTATTACATACCAATTTCAAATACTTTTGAAGATCATCCTATTACAAAAGGATTGGAAATGGTATTATTCCCTTTTGTCAGTTCAATAACTTATACAGGAGATACCAGCTTGGTTTATACCCCAATTGTAAAATCGTCTGAAAAGTCCGGTACACAACCTTGTCCTACATATTTAGATGTAAGTAAGAAATGGACAAATAGTGATTTCTCATTGTCTCATCTTACTTTGGGTGCTGTTCTATCAGGAAATATTGTTGGCAATATACCATCAAAAATTGTTCTTATTGCTGATGGTGATTTTGCAGTAAACGGACAAGGTCAACAAGCTCAGCAACAACAAGCTGATAATATTAGCCTCTTTGTCAACTCAATAGACTGGCTAAGCGACGATACCGGTTTAATTGAGCTAAGAACAAAAGGAGTTACCTCTCGTCCGCTTGATGATTTAGAGGATAGTACAAAAACTCTTTTGAAATGGCTAAACTTTATCCTTCCTATTCTTTTAATTATGATTTATGGATTTATTAGATTTCAAAGAAAAAGAGCAATTCGTATCAGAAGAATGGAAAAGGGCGTTTTGTAAATATGTCAAACAATAAAAATTTATTACAATGAAGATAAAAGCATTATTGATAATACTGGTAGCCTTAATTGTTATATTTGGAATAAGTAAATTCTATGATAATAAAAAAGGTGAGAGCACAATGTTAACTGATTTAGTTGATGTTGATACATCTGAAATAACTGCCATTTATTTCTATCCTAAAGAATTTGATAAAAAGGAAATAAAACTTTTTAAAGAAAATAATAAATGGAATCTTTCTTATGATGATAAAGTTGTTGCAGCTGATGAAAACTCTATTAATTCAATCTTGGTTCAGATTGATGGTTTGAAGCCTAAAAGATTGGTTGCCAATTCAAAAGACAAGTGGGAGAAATATGAAGTTACTGACTCACTGGGTATTGTTGTTAAGATTGAGAGCAATGGCAATTTAGTTTCAAATCTTGTTATTGGAAAGTTCGATTATAATCAAAATACAAGGGCGGGAACAAGCTATGTAAGATTGAAAGATGATAAAAAGGTTTATCTTACCGATGGCTTTGTAAGTATGGCTTTTAACCGTTCGCCGGATACATACAGAAACCGCTCATTGATAAATGCGGATAGTAAAGACTGGACTCGAATAAGTTTTAATTATCCTGCTGACAGCTCTTTTGTATTAACAAAGAATAATGATTCGTGGATTATTGACGGAGTGCAAGTGGATTCTATGGCAACGGCTAATTATATTAATTCTTTATCAAGACTGGGCGGTAATGGCTTTGTGGACGAAGACCTGAATACTTCTATTTCTCAACCTGATTATACCATTACTATTGAAGGTAACAACTTAAATCCAATTACACTTGATGCATACAATGCAGCAGCCCTTAATGATATTGTAATTGTCTCGAGCCAAAACAAAGACAGTAAGTTTAGTGGTAATGCAGGTAAAATATTTGAAAGGATTTTTGTTGGTAAACAGAAATTTGTTGCAGCTAAATAGAACTCAGCTATAAATTTGTTGTAAAAGTAAAAATGTAGTATAATTGGGGAAGAATTAATTCTTCCCCAATTTTTATTATTATGAACATTATTATTACCGGTGCAAGTAGAGGAATTGGCTATCAGCTTGCCAAAATATTGGCATCTGAATCGCAAAATAAAGTAGTTGTCATAGCCAGAAATGAAGCAGGTCTGATGAAACTTCAATCCGAAATAAATCATATTTATTCTTATGATAATCTGTTTCCTGTTGTTTTCGATTTACTTGAAATATTTGATAAATCATCAGTTTTAAAAGCCGAAATATTCAAGTATTTTTCTAATGTGGATATATTGATTAATAATGCAGGCTTTCTTGGAAAAGAATTATTTAAAGATGTAGAAGGACGCAAAATAATAGATAAGATATTTAATGTGAATTTTTACGCACCAGCTGAGCTTATACGGCTTCTATTGCCTTATATGGCTCAAAACCGTCAAAGCCACGTTGTAAATATTGGAAGTATGGCTGGTTTTCAGGGGAGTTCAAAATTTCCGGGCATAAGCTATTATAGTGCAAGTAAAGCTGCAATTGCATCTCTTACAGAGTGTTTGGCTGAGGAATTTAAAGATAAGAATATTGCTTTTAACTGTTTGGCTCTTGGTTCGGTACAAACTGAAATGTTAGAGGAAGCTTTTCCGGGATTTAGGGCTTCAACTCAAGCTGATGAGATGGCAAGATTTATTGCTGATTTCGCACAAACAGGCAATAAATATTTTAATGGTAAGATATTACCGGTTTCAGTAACAGCACCATAAAGAGAATAGGGGAGAGTAGTATTAAATCAGAAACTATTTTAAATTACCCAAAGCTTCCTTTATTCGAGAAAATGCTTCAACCAATTCAGCTTCCGATGCGGCATATGAGATTCTAATACAACTATCATTTCCAAATGCAATACCTGGAACCACAGCAACATGAGCTTTTTCGAGTAAATATATAGCAAGGTCGTTATCGTTTTTAATAATATAATTACCATTAGATTTATTGAAGAAAAACTCAATGTTCGGAAATACATAAAAAGCACCTTTGGGCACATTTCGTTTGATACCCGGTATGTTGTCTAAAAGTTCAAGAACTAAATCACGTCTTTTCTTAAATGCATTTTTCATTACCTCTTTCGAGTTGTCGGAAACTAATAAAGCTGCGGATGCTGCCTTTTGCGAAATAGAACCTGCACCTGAGGTTGTTTGTCCTTGTAGCTTAATACATGCTTTTGCAAGCCATACTGGTGCAGCCATGTATCCGATTCGCCAACCTGTCATCGCATATCCCTTTGATACACCATTTATAATTGTTACTTGCTCTTTAATTTCCTCGAATTGAGCAATGCTTTCATGTTTTCCAATAAAGTTAATATATTCGTATATTTCATCAGAGATTATTGATACGTCAGGATACTTAGCGAACACATTAGCAAGTGATTGCAGCTCTTCTCTAGTGTAAATACTACCTGTTGGATTTGATGGCGAATTGAATAGGAAAGCTTTCGTTTTATCTGTAATCGCATTTTCAACTTGTTTAGCTGAGACTTTAAAATCATTATCAATACAGGTATCAAGAATTACAGGGATACCATCAGCTAATTTTACCAGCTCAATATAGCTTACCCAGTAAGGAGCAGGAATTATTACTTCGTCGCCTTTATTAATTATGCTTAAAAAAACATTTGTCAATGATTGTTTGGCTCCGTTTGAAACAACAATCTGTTCTTTATTATAATCAAGATTATTTTCGTTTTTTAATTTGGAAACTACTGCTTCTCTTAAATCATCAAAGCCTGGTACGGGCGTGTAATGAGAAAAGTTATCATTGATTGCTTGCTTGGCAGCTTTTTTAATATAATCAGGTGTATTAAAATCAGGTTCACCAATGCTAAGGTTAATAATATCTATGCCTTTACTTCTTAAATCCCTGCTCTTTTGTGTCATTACTAAAGTCTGGGAATCAGATAAGTTTAATATTCGGTTTGCTATTTTGCTCATAAACTTGCAGTTTAACTTGATGTATTATTTAAGAGCCCATAAAAGTATAAAATTATTTGATATTGCATATACCTTCATGTTATTGGAGTAGTATTTATTTTCAAAATGTGCTAATTATAAGTTTTGTCCGTTTTGCTTAATATAAATTGTTATTTTTGCCATAAATAATTAATTCATATTATGGATATACTTGAGGTCATTCAATATTCGATACCGGCATTAATAGTTTTTGCCACTGCTTTTTTGCTGATATATTATTTTTTTAAAAATGACGAGAAACGTCGTCAACATGAATTGTATGTAGAAAACAAAAAGATCAGTCTTCCGGTACGATTGCAAGCATATGAAAGGCTAATATTACTTTTGGAAAGATTATCGCCTGAAAGCCTACTGATTAGGGTAAAGCGACAGGGAATGACAAGCGGAAGCTTACAGAAAGAGTTATTGAAAACCATAAGGGCTGAATTTGAGCATAATTTATCTCAACAGCTTTATGTCAGTAACGATGCATGGGAAGTCCTGGTTGCCGCAAAAGAAAATATTGTTCAGCTTATAAATACCAGTATGATTGAGATACCTCGTGATAAGCCCGCAATGGAATTAAGTCAAATGATACTGGAAAGCATGCTTAAAACTGATATTCATTCGCCTCATGCTGCAATAAAATTTCTAAAAAAAGAAGCTGCAATTCTTTTTTAATCAAATATCATAAATAAGCCTAGCCCGCTATAGAAGGTGTTATTCTTTAGACTTGAGTTCTGTAAACTTGAAATATTAACTAAACCATAGTTTAAACCCAGATTTGCAAAGACCTTATAGTTAATACCTTTCCTTTTATCAGTAAGAGGATATTCTACACCTGTTCCCAAAACAAATCCTGCATCAAATTTACTAAACGATTCCATTGCACCTTCATCTACATTTCCTGTAATTGTTTCAAATCCTTCCTGCTCAATAGTAATCTTTCCTTGTTGTCGTGCTGAGAGTAAAAACGATATATAAACTCCGGTATTAATATTAAAGATAAATCTCTCTCCAAAACTAAATCTTACTGTAAACGGAAGTTTAACATACTTAAAATGCATCTTAAAATCATCTGTATGAGTCTGTCCGTCATTTGTTGTGTATATACTTTTGTTTCTATAGCCCTCAACAGAATAATTTACATTCAATTGATAAGCTTTGGTTTCATTAAATTGAAGTCTTAGGAAAATGCCTTCAAAGGAATTAAGAGCCAATTTTGTACTCACATTTTCACCTCTTACTTTCGAAAGGTTTAATCCTGCGTTAAGACCTAAAATAATATCAGGCCCCACACGCCTTCTTAAAATAGACAGAGGGTAAATGCTTGGTAACGATTTATATGACTGCCTATATGCAATATGTGTTGATTTATTTGTATCGCTTTTAATTAGTCTAATATTTTCCGCCTTTAGCTGAATAGAAAAGGATAATAATAGAAAAATGAATGTTAATTGTTTCATGACAAATGATTAATTTTTTTGTACAAAAATATATATAAAATTCATATATTAGATTTTGTTTAATACTGGATTTTTATCATTTCCCATTTATATCCATCATTCTTTTAAACCTTAGCATATCTTCGTTTTCAGGTTCTAATTTCTCGTAAATCTTAATGTATTTTTTTAAGTTTTTGCTTTTAGGTTTATTAATCTCTCTACTGACGAAAGAGTACATTGCAACACCAAGATATGCTTTTGACCTGCAATATGATTCATATTGTAATTTGCTAGATCTACTTGCAATATTATTGCTTAATTCATCTATCACTTTAAACCACCAGTTAATATCTTTTTGGGGAAGGCTGTTTATCAGATTTCGGTTTCTGACTTGCTCATTATTCAATATCTTTTCAAAATTATTGATATAGTTATGAAAAGAGCTCTGATTTGTATATTCAGATAATTTCTGTTTTGTTGAATCGGCTGTAAATACTTTACTCAAAAGTTCAAGCTGCTTAAAAGCCTGAAACTGCTCATTATTATTTATATACATTGAAAAACTATTCATTATCTTAGTATAGTCAAAACTTGTATTTTTATTAATTCCTGATTTAATAAGTATAAACTTTGAAGCTGTTGATAGTAATTCTACGCCAGGCCATTCGTGTTCGCCATAAAACGAAATAGAAAGGATACTCTCATTATTAACAAGTTCTGAGAATGGTGAATAATATTGTTCTATAAAGTTAAAATCCTTAGTACCGGATATTAAAACAATAGGAAAGGGTAGAGGTTTATAAATTTCGTGACCAATACCTGCACCACACATTATCAGACCGGCTGCATTATGGTTTATTGCATATTGGTAAGCCATTCTTGCACCACCGGAGAAACCAAGCATAATTATTTTGTCTTTTCCCCCCTTAAATGTTGAAATATCTTTAGTTATAACTTTGTCGTAATCAGCTAAATTATTTTCTACATTGTTTAAGGCAATCACATTTATACTATGATTATGAGAAAACTCCTTAAACTTATTTATAGCTAATTTCCCATCGGCATGTGGATCTATCACTACAAATAAAACATTACTATTGTCCTCAATTAAACTCTCATATTGTGAATGAGATTCTTCTACTTTTTTACTAATAGTATTATTCTTAGTTTGTTTTGGTTTATTTTTGTTACCACATGAGAAGTTTAAAAC
>JANTGP010000094.1 GCA_024762835.1 Bacteroidota bacterium | reverse complement strand
ATAGAAAATGAATGAATTGAAAAAAGCATAGAATAAAACGCCTTTTTGTGTGTGTAGCATCGACTCAGTTAAAAAGCCAAATATTATTAGAAACAGAAAAGAGAAATATAAAAAGTTTTTATGTTTTACTGAAAGATAAAGCGGGATAATCAGAACGGCAATAAGGATAATAATACCCGGAATACCAACTTGTAATATTGTCTCGAGATATTGGTTGTGAAAATTCAAATTCCGTTCATATAAATCTTTCATACCATGTTCTAAATAGTATCTGTTTCTTATCTCTTTTACATCACCTGTTCCATACCCAAATGGTAAACTCTCCTGCATAAGATTAGCAGCAACCGGCCATATCTCAAAACGTAAATCGCTTGATATTTTTTTGTACTTATCAAATGAAGAAGAGTATTTAAAAAGCAAAATTCCTATTATGGCAAAAGCAATAACCAGCACAGTAAGAGATAGTTTTAGTCTTTTTGATGATTTGCCTATGTAACGAATAAACAAGATTAAAAATAATAAGGCCAATGATAGAGTTGGCATGCGTGAGCCTAAAACAAGTATTGAAATCAATAAAAATACAAGTGTTAAAATCAACAAGTTGCGATATGATTTTTCTGCTTTGGCTTTTGAAATTAGAAAATAAACAACAATGCAAATAGAGAAAGCTATGCTTAAACCGAAATAGGTGCGATGTATGCCCAGAATATTATGGAAATTGCTAATAGATGAAATTGCACTTTCCGGCTCCGAATAAATTATAGATAATATTAGATTCCCGTAACAGATTAATAAAGCAAAGGAAACTGCTGCAACAAAGAGTTTTAGAAATAAATCAAAATATTTCTTACTTAAATCTGTTGTTCCGAAAATTACCGGAAGAATTAAAATACCCAATTTTGTCTCTGCATGTGAAAGTGCTTCGGGTAGTATTTCCGAATACAAAATTCCTATTCCAAAAATAATATATAATGATATAAATAAAGAAATGAATTTGTTTTTATACGAACTTTTAAATTTTTGAACAAACTGTCCTTCAATTAGCCAATTCAATGTTAATATTACAACCGATAATGAATTTATATGAGGGAAAAACAAATAGCTGAGAATAAACAAAGCTATTCCGCTAAGAAAAATAATTCTATGAATCTGAGTCTTTAAACTTTCTTTTCTGTTTTCCTGTGTGCCGGTCACTATTTTATTATAGTTTTATGTATGATTTCCATTATTCGTTGTTTGTCCTCAGTGCTTAAATCAGTACCCGAAGGCAAACATAAACCTGTATTGAATAAACGTTCTGAAGTGCCATCAACATATTTCGGACAATTGGCAAACACAGGCTGCAAGTGCATTGGCTTCCACAGTGGACGACTCTCGATATTTTCTTTTGAAAGAGCAGCACTTAGAATATGTCTGTCGATTCCTTTATTTTGCCGGGGGTCAAGGGTAATAGTTGTTAGCCAGTAGTTTGAGTATGATTCTTCATTTTCTTTTAAGAATTCAATTCCCTTTATATCTTTCAAATTATTGTAATAATATTCAAAATTGCTTCGGCACTGTTGTACTCTTTCGTCAATTACTTCAAGCTGTCCCCGGCAAATACCGGCTATAATATTACTCATCCTGTAATTATAACCAATTTGCGAATGTTGATAATGGGGTGCTGCATCCCTTGCCTGAGTAGCAAGAAATCGGGAATTCTTAATATACTCTTCCTTATCTGATAATAATGCACCTCCTCCGGAGCCTGTTATAATTTTATTTCCATTGAAAGAGAAAATACTCATAACTCCAAAACTTCCAACAGCTTTACCCATGTACTTGCTTCCAAGAGCTTCTGCCGCATCTTCAATAACAGGAATTTTATAAGAATTTGCAATTGTCATTATCTCGTCGAGTTTTGCAGGCATACCATACAAATGAACAAGTATGATTGCTTTAGGTGTTTTTCCGGTAGTCTTTATCCTGTCTTCAATTGCAATTTTAAGCAATTCAGGCGACATATTCCATGTTTCATATTCCGAATCGATTAAAACAGGGGTAGCCCCAAGATATTTAACAGGGTTAACACTTGCCGAAAAAGTAAAGGACGAAACAATAACATCATCACCGGCCTGGACATTAAGGTCAATCAACGCCAGATGCAAAGCAGCTGTTCCGCTTGTTAATGCAGCAGCATGACTAATATTTACATAGTTTGCCAATTCGTTCTCAAAACCATCCACATTAGGTCCTAAAGGTGCAATCCAATTAGAGTCAAATGCTTCGTTAATATATTTCAGTTCTCGTCCGCTCATGTGTGGCGGCGATAGCCATATTTTATTTTTCATAATTATTTCTAAGGTTTTTTATTACCCTGCCGGGGTTTCCAACAACAACTGAATAATCGGGGATATCATGTATTACAACTGCTCCGGAACCTATTGTAACCCATTTGCCAATTTTTACTAAAGGAATTACTGAAGCTCCTGTGCCTATATGTGTTCCCTCACCAACTTTAACACCTCCACCAAGTGCCACATTAGGTGATAAATGAACAAAATCACCAACTATGCAATCGTGGGCAACAGAGCAGGCTGTGTTTATAATGCAATGTTTGCCAATTTCTGCATGTGCCTCAATAACTGTATTATACTTTAGCAAGTTGCCAATGCCAATCTTAGCGTTAGATGCAATAATAGCCGATGAATGAATAATATTTGTAAATTCATGATTAACTTTTCCGGCAATTATCTTTCGGGTTTTATTATCACCTATTCCGATTATTAATTTATCGCTGAGAAATAAATCATCATGGTATTTCATAAGCGGTATCCCATATTGATTTTCTAATTCAATATTGTCATCAAAAATTGCTTTAACTGGAATATTAAGCGATTTTGCTATTTCAACTATTACGGATGAATGTCCGCCTCCACCATAAATAAGCATAAAATTATTCTTTTGTTCCGGTAAATTTACTCATGGTCTGTTTTTCGCCGGAATTAATATCAACAGGCCTGATTAGTTTTAGAAAGGTTAAAAATATAATTTTTATATCAAGTAAAAAACTACAGTTCTCAACGTAATAAATATCGTGCTTGAATTTTTCTTCCCAAGAGATTGCATTTCTCCCGTTTACCTGAGCCAATCCTGTTATGCCGGGCTTAATATCATGTCGTTTTGCTTGTTCTTTATTGTATAATGGAAGATATTCCGGTAAAAGAGGGCGGGGGCCAATCAAACTGATGTCTCTTTTCAAAACATTGAAAAGTTGAGGTAATTCATCTAATGATGTTTTACGCATGAAATTTCCAACTCCGGTTATTCTCAAGTGGTTTGGAAGAAGCTCGCCTTTCTCATCTCTTTTATCAGTCATGGTTTTAAACTTAATAATACCAAAAAGTTTCCCATTGAATCCGGGGCGTTTCTGTATGAAGAAAACTTTACCCTTATTCGCAAACAGTAAAAGAACTATCAGTAAAATAAAAATCGGCAAAAGAATTATTACAAAAATGAGTGCAATTGTAAAATCCATTAGCGGTTTAATTATAGATATGTATATTCCTTTCTTTCTCATTTATTTATTCAGCATTATTTAAAATGGATACATACTCTTTATAAATTAAATACCATTGTTTTTTTCTGTCGTATTTTTCTTCAATACTATTACGGGTATTTTCACTTAATAATTTTAGTTTATCCGAATTATTTACAAGCTCTTTCATTGCCAGATATAGGGAATGGCTGTCTTTTTTATCAACTATCAATCCGTTAATGTTATTACTTATTATTTCGTTAGAGCCATTAATATTTGTTACTATACATGGCAAGTTAAAACATAATGCCTGCATAACAACATTAGGAAAACCTTCGCGATAACTTGGGAAAACAAATAAATCTGAGAGTTCTAAAAATGGTCTAATGTCTGTTTGGTATCCGGCATGTATAATGTCAGGATTATTCTTAAATGATTCCGTTATATTATGCGGAAGCGGATCTAATTCATTTTCAAAATTACCAAGCAAGAGTAATTTACAATTCTTGTTTTCAGCAGTTAAACTGACAAAAGCATTATGTAACTCAATTATTCCTTTATCCCTTACTATTCTACCTACAAAACAAAATACAAAGTCGTCTTTTTTGATCTTGAATCTATTACGGAGCTCTCGTGCTTGTTCCTGTATGCTTTCATTTGTTCCGAAATAGTTGGTGTCAATACCGTTTGAACTTCCATTGCCAATTATCTTTAATTTTTTCCTAGGGCAGAGTTTGTTATTAGAAATAAAATCCAGTAAGCCTTTAGAGTTAGGGTAAATACGATGAGCAAAGCGGTAAGTTAATTTCTCTATAAACAAAAGAAGTTTGCGTTTAAAACCTTGTGCTTCGTCGAGCGGTAAACCGGCCACCGTATGCAGTCTGTGGGGAACCCTTGCCAGCCATGATGCTGTCATTGCTACAAATCCTGCCTTTGGTGTGTGTGAGTGTACGATATCAGGTTTCTCTTTTTTGAAAAGAAAATACAGTTTGATTATTGATAATAAATCTTTTAGCGGGCTAATTGTACGTGTCATTTCAACCGGAAAGGTGCGAACATTCTCAATTTTTGCAACTTCATCAAGCTCTTTTAAATTTGAGCTCACAGCAAGAATGTCAAAATATTTACTCATATACTTTAACTGTCCCTGAAGTAAAATTTTCAAAGAGATTGGTACCGTCGTTATTCTAATTAGCTTTTTCACAACTATTCTTTACTTATTCTATGGAATAATCTTTCATACTCGGGCAAACGGCTTTGAATGTTATATTGTTTCTCTACCAAGTCTCTGTTTCTGTGTCCAAACTCAACAATCTTATCGCGATTTAGATAAAAATATTCAAGATGATTGAACCAGTCCTTTGCCGTGTAAGCATGGAATCCGTTAACACCATTAATGACAGTTTCGCCATTTGCTTCAATTGGTGTTGTGATAACCGGAATACCACAAGCCATATATTGAACCGATTTAAAAGCGCATTTGCCGCGAGCAAAAGCGGTATCGTGCAAAGGTGAGATACCAACTGAGAACTTCAGTATCTCCTCAACTTCAGTATTTTTATTCCAGTCTATGGCAATAATCTTATCTGATGAATATCCTTCCAGCAATTTCTTGTTAAAACCCAATAAGTGAACTTTTGCATTATACTTTTTGGTAAATTTGTCGAGCACATCTAGAATATCTACTACATAACGCGAAGTGTAATATGAACCTACCCAGCCAATTATAAAGTCATCTGTATTATTGCTTTTCTTTTGCGGATATTTTGAAATATCAATTACGGTAGGTATTAGAATTACATTTCTGTTAAATTTTTCAGCATATCGCAACAAATAACTGCTTCCTGCAACTACAGCGGTTGAGCGTTTAATGATAAAAGGAATTTTTCTTGAAAGAAACAGTCTGAATATCTTTTTGCCGTACTTATCGTAGTTATGAAATACAGCATCATCATAATCAAGGATATATTTAATTTTAAGAAGATGAAGTATCCATTCAATAATACCCGGAAAATAAGGAATTAATTCTTTCTCGATAAAAAGTAAGTCGTATTTTTTTGCAATGAAGATAACTTTAAAACGCCTTATTATATTTATGATTGCAGAGACACTTGCCGACCTATTACCTGAATTAATTTTTTCGATATGGCTGTCGGAGAAAAAAGGTACGACATCACATTCAATCCCTTTTTTCTCAAAAAACGGAATAAACTGATGAGTCCTGTATCTTGAGCTTGGACCTGAAAAACTATATTTAGGTAAAAATAATATTTTCAAACTGCTTGCTTTAAAATGACATCTTTTAATACAACTTCGCAAATATACGCTTTTAACACAAGCTCTGATAATGACATAATGAAAATATGAAATTTCGATGTTTTAGTAGTAACAAATGGTGAAATATGTTTTTTTGTTTTACCTTTTACTAATCGGTATTAGCAAGCCAGAGAAAAAAGTTGATGTTTTCAGTAAAGCATTTAATAACATAATATAATTACTAACTTTGCATTTGATTTTACTAAGCAAATATTAATGAACAGATTTTATAAGATTATTAGATATGTGTTTCCGTATTGGAAAAATGCACTGCTTAACTTTTTCATGATTCTGTTTTCGGTAATTTTTGGTTTAGGCTCTTTCACACTTGTTATTCCTTTTCTTGGTATATTATTTAAAAATCAGCCTTTAGTAACCACAAACGTACCTCTTGAGTTTAGTGTTGATTCCATTACTCATAACTTTAATTATTTTATTAGTCAACAGATACTTAACGAGGGACAACATGTTGCTTTACTTACTGTTTCGATTTTTGTATTGGTTTTGGTATTTCTAAAAACAGGGTTTAATTATGCAGCCAAATTTGTTATGGCACCTCTTCGTAATAATGTAATAAGAGATGTAAGAAACCATTTGTACTCAAAAATATTAAAACTTCAACTTTCATATTTTTCTGATGAGAAAAAAGGAAATATTATTGCCCGTATGACAGGTGATGTACAGGAAATTGAGGTTTCGGTAATTCGTTCACTCGACATAATTTTACGTGAGCCTGTTACCATAATTATTTATTTGTATTCGCTAATTACTATTAGCCCACAGTTAACACTTTTTGTTATAATCCTTCTTCCTTTAACAGGATTGATTATTGGAGTAATTGGCAAAACACTGCGTAAAAGGTCAAAAGAGGCACAGGACAAAATGGGTTTGTTACTTTCAATAATTGAAGAAACCCTTTCGGGATTAAGAATAATAAAAGCTTTTAATGCTCAGGAAAAGGTAAATAATAAATTTACAGATGAAAATAATTGGTACACACGAATAATGATAAAGATGTGGCGACGTCGCGACCTTGCTGTACCAATGAGTGAATTTCTTGGTACAAGTGCTGTTGTAATGCTTATGTGGTATGGCGGCTCATTAATCTTAAAAAATGAGATTGACATGAATTCGCAAGAATTTATTGGCTTTCTTGTTATCTTCTCACAAATTATCAATCCTGCAAAATCGTTCTCAAATGCTTATTATAATATACAAAAGGGAATGGCATCTGCCGACAGGATTGATGAAGTGCTTAATGCTGAGGTAAGTATTAAAGATAAAAAAGATGCTATTTCAATAAGAATATTCAACAACTATATAGAGTATAAAAATGTAAGTTTCAGATATATTGATGACGATGTGCTAAAAGATATTAATCTTAAGATTGAAAAAGGTAAGACAGTAGCTTTAGTTGGACAGTCAGGCTCGGGTAAATCAACACTTGTCGATATTTTACCTCGTTTTTATACCATTGATAAGGGTGATATTCTTATTGACGGTATTTCGATAAATGATTATAAAATAAGCGATTTGAGAGGACTGATGGGGATTGTTAATCAAGAGTCGATTTTGTTTAACGATACAATTTATAACAACATTGCTTTTGGTGTTGAGGAAACTACAAAGGAGGCAGTTGAGGCTGCTGCAAAAGTGGCAAACGCCCACAATTTTATTATGGAATCACCGGAAGGCTACCAAACGAATATAGGCGATAGTGGAGGTAAATTATCCGGCGGACAACGGCAACGTATTAGTATTGCTCGTGCCGTGCTTGCAAATCCGCCTATTCTAATCCTCGACGAAGCAACCTCTGCTCTCGATACAGAATCCGAACGCCTTGTTCAAGATGCTCTAACTAAACTAATGAAAAACAGAACTTCATTGGTTATTGCCCACCGCTTATCTACAATTGTAAATGCCGATGAGATTTGTGTATTACACGAAGGAAGTATTGTTGAAAGGGGAAGTCATAAGGAACTTATTGATAAACAAGGTGTTTATAAAAAGTTACACGATATGCAATCATTTGCTTAATTACCATGTGCTATGAAGATTAGTGGTTTTACAATGGCAAAAAATGCCGATAAATTATATTACCCCTGGAAGCAGGCTATTGAATCAATTCTACCAATTGTTGACGAATTTGTAATTGCCCTCGGAAAAGGTGATGAAGATGACAATACCCGCCATATAATAGAAAGTATTGATAGCGATAAGATAAAGATAATTGATACTGTTTGGGATATAGAAAAATATCCACGCGGAATGGAAAATGCCCACCAAACCGATATTGCTAAAAAGCATTGTACAGGCGACTGGCTTTTTTATTTGCAAGCCGATGAGGTAATTCACGAAAAGTTTTTACCTGTAATAAGGCAGCGTTGCCAAGACTTGCTGAACGACACTGAGGTTGAAGGATTATTGTTTCGTTACAAACATTTTTGGGGCGATTATTTACATTATCATAATTCGCACAGATGGTACAAAAACGAAATTCGTATTATACGTAATAATCCAGAAATCCACTCGTGGGAATCGGCACAAAGTTTTAGGAGAATCCCAAATTTCGATGGTTTGAACTATCGCCGGCAAAAAAACACATACCGGCTTAACGTTGCAGAGCTTGATGCAGAGGTTTTTCATTACGGCTGGGTACGTCCACCAAAGCTAATGAGAAATAAAAATAAGGCTTTAGATACTATCCATAGAGGTAAAGAATGGGTCAGTAATCACGAGAGTCATAAAAAAGATTATTATGATTATGGTCCCTTAAACAGACTGAAAGTTTTTAAAGGCAGCCATCCTGCTGTAATGAAAGAATGGATTTCTAAATTCGATTGGGAAGAGGATTTACAATACTCCGGAAAGCCATCGAAGAATAGGAAAATACATAAGCACGAGATGTTAAAATACAGGCTGATAAGCTGGGTTGAGAACAACTTGCTTATGGGTAAGAGCTTAGGTGGTTTTAAGAATTATGTCTTGCTGAAAAATAAATAAATATGAAAACAATATATCTTGATTATAATGCTACTACACCAATTGACAAAGAAGTAGCAGATGCAATGCGTCCCTTTTTAGAAGAATACTTTGGTAATCCTTCAAGTAGCCATTCATATGGAATTGAAACAAAAAAGGCTGTTGAAAACTCACGAAAACAGATTGCTGCTTTATTAAATTGTTCGCCAAACGAGATAGTATTTACCAGTGGGGGTACAGAATCAAATAATTATGCAATTAAAGGAATTGCATATGCTAATCGTCATCGCGGAAATCATATTATTACATCTGCAATTGAGCATCCAGCTGTTTTAGAGGTCTGTTCTTACCTTGAAAAAAATGGTTTTGAAATTACCATTGTTGGTGTTGATGAATTTGGAATGCTTAATCCCGATGATGTTAAGGCTGCTATTAAGCCTACAACTATTTTGGTAAGCATAATGCATGCAAATAACGAGGTTGGTACAATTCAAGATATTGAGGCAATATCAAAGATTTGCCATGATAATAATATTTACCTACATTCAGATGCTGCTCAGTCAACAGGAAAAATACCGACTGATGTTAAAAAGATGGGAGTTGATTTATTGTCGGTAGCAGGACATAAAATTTATGCACCAAAAGGTATCGGGGTGTTATTTATCAGAGAGGGCGTTAAACTCGAGAAGCTGATTCATGGTGCCGACCACGAAAGAAATTTAAGAGCCGGAACAGAGAATGTGCTTGAAATTGTAGGTCTGGGTAAAGCTTGTGAGATTGCAAAGAGGGATATGCAAAAGTCAGGAAATCATCTCTTAAAAATGAGGGAGATGTTATATGATGGATTGAAAAATGAGATTCCTGATATTAAGCTGAATGGTCATCCTGAGTATCGTTTGCCGAATACTTTAAGTCTGAGTTTTAAGAATGTAGAGGCAAATACCTTACTTGACGAGTTGGATGGAATAGCTGCTTCGGCAGGTGCTGCCTGTCATGCCGAAAATGTTGAGGTGTCAACCGTTCTTCAGGCTATGATTGTTCCAATGGACTATGCGATGGGCACAATACGTTTTTCGGTTGGTAAGCATACAACCGCGGAAGAAATTAAACAGGCAATTGATATCATTGCGTTAACGGTTAAGAAACTTCAGCCGGGAAGTGAATCAGATAATACTACAATTGTTGAGGATGCTGATATCAAACTTACCCACTTTACTCACGGCTTAGGTTGTGCTTGTAAATTAAGACCACAGGCTCTCGAAGAGGTGCTGAAAGACCTTCCCATACAAATTAATCCTAACATAATAGTTGGTACTGATAATTCTGATGATGCTTCGGTTTATAAAATTAATGATGATTTGGCAATAGTTCAAAGTCTCGACTTTTTTACACCTATCGTTGATGACCCATATATGTTTGGTGCTATTGCTGCTGCAAATGCTTTGAGCGATATCTATGCCATGGGTTCAAAACCATTATTCGGACTAAATATTGTCGGATTTCCTTCAAACAGACTACCACTTTCCGTTTTACATAAGATACTAAAAGGAGCTCACGACAAAGCAAAAGAGGCAGGTATTGTTGTGCTTGGCGGTCATACGGTTGATGATACCGAGCCTAAATACGGAATGGTTGTAAGTGGAATTATTAATCCGGCTGATATTTTGACAAATGCTGATGCTAAACTTGGTGATTATCTTATACTGACTAAAGCAATTGGTACGGGTATACTTTCAACAGCACTAAAAAGAGGACTATTGGATGATGATATAAAAAACACATTGATTGCTACTATGGCAGAATTGAATAAAATTGCTGCAGAAGTCATGGCTTCTTATCCTGTTTCGGCATGTACTGATGTTACGGGTTTTGGCTTACTTGGTCATTTAAAAGAACTTTGCGAAGCAAGTCAACTTGATGCTGAAGTTTATACCGCTGAAGTTCCTTTGCTTGATGAGGTTGAGAATATGGCTGCTTCTAATATTGTGCCGGGAGGCACAAAAGACAATCTAAGCTTTATTGCAAATAATGTTAGTTTTGATGATGAGATTCCTGATTATAAGAAATATATTTTAGCTGATGCACAAACATCAGGAGGATTACTCATCTCAATCCCTGCAAAATATAAAGATAAGCTCTTGAGTGATTTACATAATGCCGGTATCTCAGATGCTTGTATTATTGGTAGGTTTATTAATATTGGTGAAGGCAAAATTAATGTTAAACTGTAATTTAGCATGAAAAATCAAATGTGCTATCGCAAGGTATTGGATATTAGTGTCCTAATGTCTTGGTATGGTGATGCTGAGAAATTATCAAGATGAAATAGAAATAATACATTCGATAATAAAAAACCGGCTTGCCCTGCTTGAGTGGAAATGTTGTCCGTGTGCCATATTATTTAGGTTAGTTTTTCAAACACCCTAAAACAACTTCTTTTTATTTTGCATCCTTCCGTACAGTTGTTGGAACCTAAGGGAAGTAAAAAGAAGTTGGTTTACTACGGGCTGAGATGTAGCTGACTTTTCCATTATTTGCATATATGGTACACGATACAATCAAGCACCAACGAAGAGACATATGGACAACATGTCCGCTTGAGCAGGATTTAGGTAGTAAATATAAATGGTTGACAACTGGTTATCAGTAAACTAAATCGTTTTTTTTAGGCTTGGCTAATTATTTAATACCTACTGTAGCAATAAGTCAATACTTGTAAA
>JANTGP010000093.1 GCA_024762835.1 Bacteroidota bacterium | reverse complement strand
AATTTTAATCATCTTTTTTTAGGTGAAGCATAACTAATTTATATATGGACAAATCACCCTTTTTTGTCGGGTTTTTTGTCTTTTAGCCCAAGATATTCAATAAGGCCGGTTAGGTTCTTTTTTATATTGTTGCTTACATGTGTATAAATTATATATTGTTTTAATATTCAAATGTCCTAATAATTCTTGAATAATCCTAATATCTGTTTCTTGTTCTAAAAGATGAGTTGTAAATGACTGTCGTTAGTCATGTAAATGATAAGCTTTATTTAATCCTGCCTTGTCTCCGGCAGGCCTACTCTTTACATTATGGCTTTGTATTGAAATTGCAGTGCACTAATAATAAACAGATAAGTGCATGCATTGGTATCTTTGTATGCAATTTAAGTCAAAAAATCGCTGATACTTGAAATTTCAATATTACCGTATTCAATTACTTTGTTCTTACAATCCTCAAAAACAAGCCTTAAGTCATTGCCACTTTTTTTAATAAAGCTTTGGATACTTTTTGGGGTTCGATTCATTCATCATTGAGTAAACGCTTTCAAAAACGTTTTCGGCATTTGGGTTCGAGAAATAATCGCCATCTGTAGCATAAGCAGGTCTGTGCTCTTGTGCCGAGAGTGTTTTCGGTTCTGAGTCGAGATAATAAAATGCATCTTGCTCTTCAATAACTTTTTGCATCATAAAAGCGGTAGCACCACCCGGAACATCTTCGTCAAAAAACAAAACCTTGGCTGTTTTCTTTATCGAGTCGAGTATGACTTTATTTTTATCAAATGGCAATAAGGTTTGTACATCAATAAGTTCAACACTTATATCGAACTCTTTTAGTTGTTTAATTGCATCTTGTGCTATTCTAACACACGAACCATATGTAACAAGAGTTATATCTTTTCCTTCTTCAAGGATTTCGGGTACACCCAAAGCAATTTTAAATTTACCAATATTTTCGGGCATCTTTTCTTTCAATCTGTAGGCGTTAAGAGGTTCGATAACCAAAGCCGGATCTTCGCCTTCGAGCAAGGAATTATAAAAACCGGCTGCCTGTGTCATATTTCGCGGTACGCAAACATAAACGCCACGAATAGAGTTTATAACCATGCTTAAGGGCGAGCCCGAATGCCATATTCCTTCGAGCCTGTGGCCACGAGTACGAATAATGACAGGGGCTTTTTGTCCGCCTGCCGTACGATAATGGGTAGTTGCCAAATCGTCGCTCAGAGTTTGTAAAGCATAAAGCAAATAGTCAAAATACTGTATTTCAACAATGGGTCTTAAGCCTCGTAAGGCAGCACCAATACCCTGTCCAAGTATAGTTGATTCGCGAATACCGGTATCTGATATTCTAATATCTCCATACTTTTTTTGCAATCCTTCGAGACTTTGATTTACGCCTCCTATCTTACCGGTATCTTCACCAAAAGTTATTAGTTTAGGATAATACGAAAACAGATAATCGAAATTATCTCTTAATATCTCGCGACCTGCCACAAGAGCATAATCCTTGCCGTAAACAGGTGGTAGTGCTTTAACCAAAAGAGCAGATTTGTCATTTTCGAGATAGAGATTATTACTATATCTAATCCTGTTCTCTTTATAGCTTTTATCCAACCATTCGCTTAAATCTGCTTGCAGGCTCTTACGTATTGTACAATCAAAGCAAACATGACGGAGTATTTTCTTTGCAGCAGAAAAATTATCTTTTCTAATCGGGTTAATAATTTTCTTTAAGTCGGCAGCAATTATACCAACCTTGTCAATCTTCTCCCTTTTACATTTACAGCTTCTGGTTTCAACCAAATGGAGTAATTCTTCTCTTTCTTTTAAAATAGGTTTTTGATGATTATTCCATGCATTTTTTCTAGCCGTTTTAACTTCCTGTAAGCTATCGACTTCAATTTTATCACATTCTTCGGCACTTGCAATTCCCGAGTCAATTATCCATTCCCGCATTTTCTTTATCGGGTCATAGTCCTCTTCCCATTTAAGTCTTTCTTTCGATTTATATCTCTCGTGAGAGCCCGATGTTGAATGACCTTGCGGCTGGCTTACTTCATTTACATGAAACAAAACCGGAACATGCTCTTTTCTGCATTTCTCTACACCTTCTTTGTACATGGCAACCAAGCCCGGATAGTTCCATCCTTTTTCTTTGTAAATGTAATATCCGTCATTGTTTTCGTCTTTCTCAAAACCTTTTAACAGTTCGGAAATATTTTGCTTTGTTGTTTGATATTTTGCCGGAACAGATATTCCGTATCCATCGTCCCAGACAGACATTGCCATAGGAACCTGAAGAACACCGGCAGCATTGATTGTTTCCCAAAAATGCCCTTCGGATGTTGAGGAATCGCCTATTGAGCCGAATGCAACCTCGTTACCTTTATTCGATAAAGTCTTGAATTTATGTAATTCTTTATTCTGTCTGAACAGTTTCGATGCCCAGGCCAAGCCCAAGAGACGAGGCATTTGTCCTGCTGTTGGCGATATATCGGCAGATGTGTTGGCTTGTTTTGTAAGGTCTTTCCAGCTACCGTCTTTGTTGATTGAACGAGAACCAAAATGATTGTTAAAAGAACGGCCGCCGTTTCCGGGATTATATTTAATATCTGTTTCGCCATAGAGCTGGTAAAAGAATTCCTCAACAGAGAATATACCTACAGCCATCATCCATGTTTGGTCGCGATAATAACCCGAACGCCAATCGCCCTTTTTAAATGTTTTAGCCAAAGCAATCTGAGCAACTTCTTTACCGTCGCCGAAAATGCCAAATTTCCCTCGTCCGGTAAGAACATCTTTACGTCCCATTACCGAGCAACTCCTACTCAGATTTACAATTCTGTAATCTGCCAATACTTCTTTTTTGAATTCTTCTATCGAAATGTTTTTGTTTAAATCCTTAGCCATAATATATTTTATACTTTTTATGCAAAGCTATTAAGATTAATCGGTTTTGTAAATTAAGAATAATATATGCTTTGAAGCCTAATGTTTATTGTGTTTAATGTAGTCATATAACAATGCGAAAAAACAAATGTTCATGATATAACAGCCTGTTTAAAATGCATCTTTCGGGCTGAACAGCATCCCGATATTTTATTTAAGTTCAGGGCTTGTAAATTTTTCTTACTTTTGATGATAGTTAATACTAAGCAACTGATATGGATATAATATTTTATAGCGGAATAATATTGTTTGTTGGTTTTTTCTTTGGCGAATTGGCAGAGCAAATTAAGCTACCGAAAGTTACTGGGTATATTATTGCCGGAGTAATGTTAAATCCTGAATTGTTTAATATAATTCCTGCTGATATTACAGAGCATACAAACCTTATTACAAATATTTCATTATCATTTATCACTTTTTCGGTTGGCGGCACTTTACTTTACAGTAAAATAAAATCAATGGGTAAAGCAATAAGTCTTATCACTTTCTTTGAAGCCGAAACAGCTTTTTTATTTGTTTTTCTCGGCTTATTTTTTCTGGCACCTCTCTTTATTCCCACTTCCGTCGAAAGCAATTTATTAATATTAATTCCTCTTGCATTATTCTTCGGTGCACTGGCTTCACCCACCGACCCTTCTGCAACTCTCGCCGTAATGCACGAGTATAAAGCCAAGGGAAAAGTGTCATCAACAATTATGGCTGTTGCTGCTTTTGATGATATTTTTGGCTTATTGAATTTTAGTCTTGCAATGTCAGTCGCACATATCTTATTAAGCGGTAATGATTTTAGTTTTGGCTCAATATTAATTCCTTTGTATGAAATATTCGGTGCTTTTGCCCTTGGTGCAATAATGGGTTTAATTTTAAATTTTATAAGTATCCGCATTAAAAAAGAGAGTGCAGGTAATTTAATTGTTCTCATCTTTGGCGTGTTGTTAACAACATTCGGTTTAGCTAAATTTATAGGAGTGGATGAGCTGTTATCAACCATGACTATTGGGATAATGGTGGTTAATTTTAATATATATCAGGAACGTATATTTGATATACTGAGCGAAAATACAGAAGAATTAATCTTTGTTCTCTTTTTTACTTTAAGCGGATTCCAACTAAACTTCACTGTTCTTTTCGATTATTTACCCTTGGCGGGAATTTTTGTTTTGCTGAGGTTTGCAGGTAAATATACTGGAACAAGAATTGGCAGTAAAATATCAAAATCGCCTGAAAAGGTTAAGAAATATGTTATTGGGGGATTAATCCCTCAGGGTGGAATTGTAATTGGACTTGCCTTGTTGATAAAGCAAAATCCGGAGTTTAGTTCATTGGCTGATATCATTATAAGCGTAATAATCGGGGCAACAATTATCCACGAACTGCTTGGACCGGTCTTCGCAAAGATAAGTCTAAAAAAGGCCGGAGAGATAAAATAAGAATCCGGGAATATTTATTTAGCAAGTATTTGTACTTACCCAATCATAACTTACTCCTTTGTTTCTTAATGCCTAAGCATCTTCAATAAACTCAAGCTTATCTCATGCTAAGTATTTGAATATCACTATTGCTGAAAAGGTCATAAACAAGTAGTTAATAAAGAAAACCGGTAAAATATGCAGGCTAAAAAGCTTTAAAAAAATAAAGTTCGGAATTTTTAGTTCGTTTATTGATATTTGTTGAGTAATTTCGCTTTGCTTATTTTAACAATAAATAGTTTTAGCAAAACGATTTATAACACTATTTTTTATGGCAAAAAAGAAAGAATCGAAAGAGGTAATATCAAAATTAAAAAATAAGTATTTCCTAAAACTTGTTAGAGAAACAAATTTAGAGCAAGTATTTTCCATTCGTGTTTCGCGAATGAGTATTTCGCTTACAATAGGTTTATCAATCCTTTTGTTTACTGCAATTATTGTTTCAATTGTTGTATTTTCTCCTTTGCGGAGATTTATCCCCGGTTATCCTGATAGCGAATTACAACAGATGATAAGTAATAATATTCATATGGTTGATTCTCTTGAATATGAGCTTCAAATGCGTGACAGATATTTTGAGTCGATAAAAAATATTATGGATGGAAAAGACCCTGTTAACTATCAAAACCCTCAAGATACGATAATAAATTATGAGGATATTGATTTTTCTATTTCAAAGGAAGATTCAGAACTTAGGGAAACAATAGCCAAAGAAGAGATGTATTCTTTATCAGAGCCTGTTGAGGAGAGCCAAAGCACAGATATTGGTAAAATATACTTTTATCCACCAATTAAAGGTATAGTTACGTCAGGCTTCGATATTTCAAAAAATCATTTTGGGACAGATATTGTTGCTAAGGCTAATCAAGTGGTTTCTTCCTGTCTTGCCGGCACTGTAATATCCTCAACATGGTCGGTTGAAAATGGCTATGTTATTCAAATTCAGCACGAAAATAATCTAATCTCTGCATATAAACATAACTCAGAGTTGTTGAAAAAAACCGGAACATATGTAAAAGCCGGCGAAGCAATAGCCATTATTGGTAATTCGGGCGAAAACACTACCGGACCTCATCTTCATTTTGAGTTGTGGCATAATGGAACAGCTCTCAATCCCGAAGATTATATAGATTTTAAATAATAAAATCACGAATTATGAAAAAGCAGTTACAAGGAGTTTTATTTGGAGCAATTGCCGGAATAATTGATGTTATTCCTATGATATTTCAAGATTTGCCATGGGATGCTAATTTTTCAGCTTTCTCAATGTGGGTCATTATCGGTTATTTTATTTCTGTTGTTAAGGTAAATATGAATGCCATTTTAAAAGGTATTTTAATCTCTCTTTTGGTTTTATTTCCATCAGCGATACTTATTGGTAGCATAGAGCCTTTTACTTTAATCCCTATTGTATTAATCACAATTTGTCTGGGAGGAATACTTGGATTTTCAATACATAAATTTAATAAAGATTAGAAAATAGCAGTATATGAAAAGAATTGCAATTTTAGGTTCAACCGGCTCAATTGGTATTCAGGCATTGGAGGTAATAGACGCTAACCCGGGTTTGTTTGAAGTTGAAGTACTGACAGCAAATAATAATGCTGAATTGTTGATAAAACAAAGCCGTAAATACCATCCTAACACTGTAATTGTTGTTGACGAAACAGCTTTTAATACTGTAAGAGAAGGACTTGAAGATTTGCCAATAAAAGTTTATTTCGGAAAAGAGTCTGTTGCTGATATTGTAGAGATGCCATCAATTGATATTGTTTTAGTTGCCATTGTGGGTTATGCAGGTTTACAACCAACAATAAAAGCAATTGAGTCCTCTAAAATTATTGCTCTTGCCAACAAGGAAACATTGGTTGTTGCCGGTGAGCTAATTGCAAAAAAAGCTGCTGAAAATACTGCTTCCATTATTCCGGTTGACTCCGAACATTCTGCAATTTTTCAATGTTTGCAAGGCGAGGCACATAATCCGGTTGAAAAAATTATTCTTACTGCTTCCGGTGGTCCCTTTCGGGGAATGACAAAAAAGGAACTTGAAAATGTAACAAAATCAGATGCCTTGAAACATCCCAATTGGGATATGGGAGCAAAAATTACTATTGACTCGGCAAGTTTAATGAATAAAGGACTTGAGGTAATTGAGGCAAAATGGTTATTTGATTTAAAGCCTGAACAGATTGAGGTAATTGTTCATCCTCAGTCAATTATTCATTCAATGGTGCAATTTCAGGATTCTTCGATTAAAGCTCAGATGGGTTTACCCGATATGAAAGTACCCATTCAATATGCATTTTCATATCCCGACAGGGTAAAGAACAATTTCAAGCGCTTTAACTTTATCGATTACCCGCAATTTACTTTCGAAGCTCCTGATACAGATGTTTTTCGTAATCTGAATATCGCTTACGAAGTTTTACATAAAGGCGGTAATCAAGCCTGCATAATGAATGCTGCTAATGAAGTAGTGGTTGAGGCTTTTTTGCGGAATAAAATTAAGTTTCTTGAAATACCTGATATAATTGAAGAGGTGCTTCAAAAAACAAGCTTTGTTAAAAATGCAACAATCGACGATTATATAAGCAGTGATAAAGAAGCCCGACGAATTGCTTCCGAACTAATATAGGATATAAAAAAATCAGGGCTTCAATAAATATGTAGCCCTGATTTGTATATAATTTCCGGAAATTAATTGACTGCTATTTTATCAATGTCATTTCGTTTATAAGATTTGTGGCACCTGCATATTTATCAATAATAAACAGCACATAGCGAATGTCAACGTTTATACATTTCTGAAGCTGTGGCTCGAAAGCAATATCACCACTCATTGCTTCCCAGTTTCCATCAAAAGCAATTCCTATTAATTCGCCATTACCGTTTATTACCGGACTTCCTGAGTTTCCGCCTGTAATATCGTTGTTTGTGGTAAAGCAAACATGAAGGTTCTTATCCTTGTCGGCGTATTGCCCGTAGTCTTTATTGTTATAAAGCTCTTTCAATTTTGTGGGAACGATAAACTCTTCGTTGTTTGGGTCCTCCTTTTCTATTATTCCGTCAATGGTGGTAAAGTATGAGTAATGAACAGCATCGGCAGGCTTATAGTCGCCAACGTAGCCGTATGTCAGGCGGGGAGTAGAATTTGCATTTGGGTAAAAGGTTTTATCCTTTTCTTTTTCGAGCATAGCTGCCATAAACAATCGCCGTCCTTTTTTAAGCTTAATTAGACTAGGATTAATTGCTGCTCTATGCTCTTGTGTTTTTTCGTTTATCGAAAGAAAAAGTTTAAAAGCAGGATCCTTCTTTAATTTCTTCAACGAAGGTTTATCTAAAAAAGCAATAAATTTTTCTTTACTTGAGAAAAAGCTTTTTGCAAATAGTTTATCAGCAAATTTAGCAAAGTTCCCTTTACATTTATTATTTATCTTAGTAATCATATCAGGGAAATATTGAGGATCAACATTTTCAACGAACATTGTAAATATTGCAGCAAGCATTTTCTTATCTGTTGTTTGGTCATAATCTTTAAAATATTTATCAGATATCTCACGCAATTTGCTTACAGCTTTTACAACTTCTTTTTTATCACTGTTTTTATCATTCAGCAAAGGGTAGAGAGTGTAATAAGCATTTCGGGGGAAAGAGGTAATCTCAACGCCACGCAAACCTTCGATGAAATATTGAAGGCTTTTATTCAATACACTTTTCTCGGCATAGGCCTCTTTAATTAAGTTTAAGGCATCGCCATACTTCTCAACTCTTGTTTTGTCTGCATTTATCCATTTTTGCAATTCATTCTCAATCTTTAATTTCTTGTCGTAAACATCAAGTCTTTTTAAACCACGACTTTGTCCGATAAAATATTTCCAATAATTAGAAACTCTTGCATATTTTGAAGCATATTGAATTTCAACCTTTTTGCTTTTATTCATCTCTTGCTTCATTATTTCCAGTTTCTTGCCACGAAGACTTATACGTGCAGGATACTCAACCGATAGTTTGTCTTGTATTCCATACGAAGTCATGTATCTGTCAGTACTTCCCGGGTAGCCCATTACCATTGCATAGTCGTTCATCTTTTCGCCTTTTAATGATATAGGGAAATGAAACTTAGGGTTGTAGGCTCTGTTTTTCTCGTTGTACTCGGCAGGTTTCCCGTCTGGTCCGGTATAAATTCTGAACATAGAGAAATCGCCTGTATGGCGGGGCCACATCCAGTTGTCGGTGTCGCCTCCAAACTTACCAATTGCCGAAGGTGGTGCACCAACAAGCCTGATGTCTTTAAATGTTTGGTAAACGAAAAGGTAAAATTTATTACCATCGTACATTGATTTTACATTTGCCCCGTAATTACTTCCTTTAATAGCCCTTTCAATAATTTTGTCCGATAGTTCATTAATTTTAATGTTCCTGTCTTTTTCGCTTAAGCTTTTATCCAATAAAGGCAAAATTTGATCACTCACATCTTCCATTCTAACCAGAATAGATGCAACCGTTCCTTTATTAATTAACTCTTCGCTTTTGTTCATTGCCCAAAAACCATCAGTAAGATAATCATGTTCAGGTGTACTGTGCGATTGAATACTTCCATATCCACAATGGTGATTGGTAAGAATCAAACCTTGGTCTGATACGATTTCTGCTGTGCAGTAAAACCTCAATGGATTATTAGCACTTCCAAGACCAACAACAGCATCTTTTATGCTTGAATGATTAATGGAATAAATATCGGCTGTACTTAATACAAGTCCTTTTTTATTAAGATTCATTTTCTGAAGTAGAGACAAAAGCCACATTCCTTCGTCAGCTTGTACACTAAATTGAATACTCAGGAAAAGAGTAATCAGGATAATACTAATTTTTTTCATTTTACTTTTATTTAGGTGTTGTTTAATATTATTTGAGAAATTATTAGTCAATGATTATAAATATCCATCAGATTATTAATACCGCCACTTAGGCTGTAAATATTATTTAACTTATACCTATCTTCCAATATATGTGCTGCAAAAAAGCTTTCCTGACCAACATCACATGCTACAACTACAGGAATATCTTTTCTTATTTTATCTATATTCTTATCAATATCCGGTAATGATATCTTTATTTCCGGTTCATTAAATTTAAAATCAGTTTTTTTTGTTCGAATATCAATAAATTGAAATTCTCTATGATTTCTTTTCCATTGTAAAAGTTCTTCAGCACTTATTTTTTTTACTTCAATCATGCAAACTAAGGCTTAATTTTCTTTTTAGCTTTTTCTTCAATAACTTTAAAGTCTTCAAGGTTTAGATAAGGGAAAACCTTTGGTGCAAAATCCGAAATAGGGATGTAAAGCATAGAATTTTTCTTCATGTCTTTGGTTATAAGCTTTTCATCACTATCAAAACGATTAACAATTCCTAATAAGATACTTATAATAAAAGCCCATTTTGCAATACTAAATAGCAGACCGAATATTGTATCGACAAAACCAAGTGAAATTGCCGAAATAAGTTTTTTAAGCATTTTTCCTATAAAATGAATTGCAATAACAATAGCAATAAAAGTTAGTGCAAACGAAATAAGCCCGATATATTCAGTGTCGAGCTTAAGATTGTTTATAAGTAACTCGGCAGTAAAAGCAGAAAAAAGATAAGCACCGTAAACGCCAAATAGCAAGGCTAATAATGAAGTTGCTTCAATAATAAGTCCGTTTCGCAAACCTTTGTAACCAAACCAAAGAAGGGGTAAAGCCAAAACTATATCCATTGAACTGAAACTAAAATCTAATGAGTCCATATTTTAATGTTTTTTATTTTTCGCAATAATATATACTGGCAATTCCAAAAGCTAAAGAAATTTGATAACAGTTTTTATACTCGCAATTTTCTAATATCTTAATAAAATCGTTCCCGTCGGGAAATTCATTTACCGATTCGGGTAAATATGAATATGCCGAATTATCTTTTGAGAAAAAACGACCGATTGACGGCAATATATAGTTAAAATACAAATTGAACAGCTGTTTAACCGGAAAGCGTCTTGTTTTTGAAAATTCCAAAATAATTGCTGTTCCATTTGGTTTTAAAACTCTGTTCATTTCCTTTAATCCTTTCTCAAGATTCTCGAAATTGCGGACACCAAAACCAACCGTAATAGCATCGAAACTTTCATTATCAAACTGTAGATTTTCAGCATCACCTTCCATTAATTCAATTTTACCGCTAAGATTTTTCTTCTTAATCTTTTTCTTGCCTACTTCCAGCATCTCTGTTGATATGTCAACACCGGTAACCTTTTTGGGATTTATCTTTAAAGCTTCGATGGCAAAATCGCCTGTTCCGCTAGCAATATCCAAAATAGTATTATGAGCTCTGTCTTTTAACAAACGGATTGCCCGCTTTCGCCAGATTCTATCAATTCCGGCTGATAAAAAATGATTTAAAAAGTCGTAATGAAGTGCGATGTTATTAAACATCATTGCAACCTGCTTTTTCTTGTTTTCTTTTTTTAGTTCCTTATAAGGGATTGCCATTTTAATTCTGAAATTATAGTATTTTCTTTAGCTTGCGAAAGTAATAAATAAAAATAAGGTAATTTATTCGTGTAGTGAATTATTAGTTCGCAGTCGGCAGTCAGCAGTCAGTAGTCCTTAGTCTGCCTACGACAGCCGAACTACAAACTTTCAGCTATCCATTAAAGCTTGTTATTTTATTAATCCAGTTTGCAGTCTTCAGTCTTCAGTCGGTATTCCTGAGTCTGCATAGGACAGTCGACCTACAAACTTCCAACCATCCACTAAAGCTTGCTATTTTCATAGTTCACCGACCAATTCCCACCAACCGACTGCGAACTGCCGACTGCTGACTGCTGACTTTCACCATTCAACTATCCACTAAAGCTTGCTATTTTATTAATCCACCAGCCAACTCCCACCAACCGACTGCTGACTGCCGACTGCCGACTGCTGACTTTCACCATTCAACTATCCACTAGAGATTGCTATTTTATTAATCCACCAGCCAACTCCCACCAACCGACTGCGAACTGCCGACTGCTGACTGCTGACTTTCACCATTCAACTATCCACTAGAGATTGCTATTTTATTAATTCACCAGCCAACTCCC
>JANTGP010000092.1 GCA_024762835.1 Bacteroidota bacterium | reverse complement strand
ATTAAAATATATATCTGTTTTATCTGCAATAATTCTATTGAATATAAGTGCTTTTTCACAAAATAATAAGAGAACACCACATCATGTAATTAAGAAGATTCATTACTATTATAAGAACCAGGTTAAAGACTCAATAAAAGAAGGAAATACGATTGGATGTATCGCTCCTGAAATAATTTCTAAAAATGTGGATGGAAAAGAGTTAAAGCTATCAGACTTAAGAGGAAAGCTTGTTTTAATTCAATTCTGGTCGGCCAACTGTACCCATTGCAGACATTACAACAAAGAATTAATAAAGACTTATGAAAAGTATAAGGACAAGAAATTTGAGAATGGTGATGGTTTTGAGATATTCAGTGTTTCAATAGATACGCGGAAAAGCGATTGGGTAAACGCTATTAAAAACGACAGTCTGGTATGGCAATATCATGTGAATGATTATCTTGGATGGCGAACCGAATTAAAAAAGATATATAATTTCCATAAAACCCCTACAACTTTCTTAATAGACGAAGATGGAATAATCATCCAGAAAAATGCTATTGGAGCAGGTCTTAACAGAAGACTTGACTATTTTCTTAAATCTGAGGAAGATGTGATAATAGACTAGAAAGTAAAAGGAATAAAGTAACAAGCAACATTAATAAATATGATAAAGCTTAAAATAAAATCCATTGTGGCAATAGCTTTTACGGCTCTGCTTTTATATTCTTGCAATATCGACAAACCAACTGCTTGCATGAGCCTATCGACAGATTATTTCTTCAAAGATTCTGTAATCGTATTTAATAATTGCTCGTATGGTGCCGAGAGCTATCTTTGGGACTTTGGCGACGGTTTCACATCAACTGAAACAAGCCCCGAACATATTTATGCTGAATCAGACACCTTTACTGTAACATTAAATGTAAAAGGGAAAAATGGCAGCGATATGGTTTATCATGATATATTGGTGTATGAACCGGCTAAATAATATCAGCCGAAAGATTATTTCAAAGACTTGAGATTTAACTTAAACAAACTTGCAGGCGTAGCAGATTTCTCACAACTAATATAAATACAGTCATCAATAATATTTACAGCCTCAGTTTGAACACTATCAAATTGAAAGAGGTTATACCTTTTGGCATTGCCACCTAAAAAATCGTGATTCTTTATATCGCTAAACAGCCAGATAAAACTTTTATAAGCTCTATATCCTACCATCACCAATTCATTACCATTATCACTTATATCTGCACCGGTTATTAAACCGTTTACATTAAAACTATCAAGCTTTTGTGCAATGTAATCACCGGGGATATTGGGTAAGTAATACATTCTTGTTTCCTTATTAGCCCAATCTTTGGCAAACAAGAATAGACTATCATCCTGACAAATGAAAGCTTCACAATCAAAAGCAGTTTTATGGTGGGCTCTCGAGAAGTCCGTTTGATCTTCCCATTTAAAAGTAATCTTCCCATAAGCAATCTCATCAATAGTATCAGATTTTACATCATTCTTCTTAATGATATAAATACACAGGTCTTTACGGTTTCCATTGTTATTACCCAAATCGCCTATATATATATTCTCAGAATCTTCACATAACTCTTCCCAGTCAATATTTTTCACTCCGGATAAACAAACTCTTCTTTTTATTTTGCCTGTTACTTGACTAAAACCATAAATACATGCATCTCCCCCACTATCATTATTCGTCCAATACAAACTATCAATGTATATCAATCCGGAGGTCTCATTAATTTCATCAGGTAAGCTTTTTATTACAATATCGGGGTAAGCCAAGGAATAATTAGCATCTATGCTCTTCTTTTTGTTTTGCTGATTGCCTGTACTACAACTGTTTAAGAGTATAGCAAATAGTATTAGGAAATATTTCATTTTGTACTGAATAATATTGATTAATAATTCACAAATGTAATCAATACTTTCAACTATGCTGTAGTATGAATTCTTAGAAGTCCCCGAAAGTTATTAACTTTACAAACTTTAATCTCATTTATTAATTGAGAGTTCTAATAAATAATCAAATTGTGACTCATTTTATAAAAAAAATATTTGTGCTTTCTATAATCGTTCTTACAGTAAGCTTAAGTTCTAATTCACAGGTAATAAATATCAATCCCGACCCCAATGGCGACCCTTGGTTTGTAGGTGGTGTCAAGGCACTTACTGATGAAGAGGAAGAATTATTAACAAAAAATATTCATGATTTAACTATTCCGAAACATTATAATTCAGGCAAGAATCTTCCCGCTTCTATTGATAACAGCACACTTCCCTACTTCCGTCCGGTATTTATCCAACTGGGTGGCAGTTGTTCTCAAGCAAGTGGTGTTGCATATCTTTTTACTTACGAAATAAATTATTTAAGAGGTTTAAGCTCTGATGTTCCCGAGAATCAATATCCAAGTCATTTCACATACAATTTCTTGAATAAAGGCTCGGGCAACTATGGTTCTACCTACTGGGACGGCTGGAAGATAATAGAAGAAATGGGATGCCCTACTGTGGCTGAATATGGTGGTTTATACTCATTAGACAATACAGGTTGGATAACAGGATATTCTAACTATTTGTCGGCAATGAATAATACCATGTACGAATATTACAGTATAGATGTAGGTTCGGAAGCCGGACTTAAAACACTTAAAGGCTGGTTTCTTAATCATCTCGATGATAATCAGAGTGCCGGAGGTGTAGCTTGTTTCAGTATCGGTGCTTCAGATATGACAGTTAAACATCTGCCAATAGGTACACCGCATGGAACAGAATATATTGTTACAGATTGGGGAGAAACTATTGACCATGCAATGACCTTTACAGGATATGATGACAGTATATGCTACGACTATAATAATGATGGAATGTATACAAATGATATCGATATTAATAATGATGGTGTTGTAAACATGGCAGATTGGGAAATTGGCGGACTAATAATTGTAAATTCATGGGGAAACGGATGGGCTAATAATGGGAAAGCCTATATGATGTACAGACTACTTTTAGATTCCAATTCAATTGGAAACCAAAAAGTATATGTAATTAATCCAAGAAATTATTATTCTCCTGAGCTAACATTAAAAGTAAATATTAGCCATCCTTCACGTGACAAACTCAAAATTTACGGAGGAATTACAAACGATACCGCCGCAGTCGAACCTGATTATACCATTAAGTATAAAGCTCTTAAAAACAGAGGCGGCGATTTACCTATGACAGGAACAAGTGATACCATTGAGTTTGCTCTTGATATTACATCAATTTATAAACAGATACACGACTACGAAAACATGAAGGTTTTCCTTCAGGTAACTGAACGCGATAGCGATAATGTTGCAAACGGAGCAATCTTAAACTTTGCTGCCTATACTTACCTTAACGGGATGAACGAATATGCTTGTAGCGATTCAAACATAAATATTATTAATGCAGACTTAACCTACCTTACTGTTACTATCCCGGGTAATAATTTCTTTCCGCCAAATAATCTCACATCATCGGCAAATGCAAATTCAGTTGAATTAAACTGGGAAACTCCTTTAAATCATCCGGCATCTTGGTTTATTGATTCATATAAGCTATACCGAAACAATGAGCTTATTGCAACTATTACAGACAGTTTGCAGTTTTCATATATTGACAGCAATCTATCAGATGGAAGCTATAGCTATCGTATTTCGTGCTTATACTCAAACAATAACGATTTTCATGAATCAATGACCGGAAACGAAACAAGCCGGAATATTGCCCTTAATCCAATAGCAGGTGCAGGACATTGTCTGTATTTTAATGGTTATAATTCATATATTGAAGCAAATAGTTTTGAGCTTGCAAATAAATCTTTTACAATGGAATTCTGGTCAAAAAAACTGCCGGCAGGATATGACGATATGGTTATAGGTCACGGACAATGGGGGAAACAGCATAAGTCAATTCACTTTGGCTTTAGAGATAATAAGCTGTATTGCGGTTTCTACGGAGATGATATCAGCTCCGATACAACATATAAAGATACTGCATGGCACCATTATGCCATGAGTTTTGATGATTCAACCCGCTTACAATCATTATATCGTGATGGCGAATTGATAAAAACACGAACAGCTGATACCGCCTATCTTGGGACAGGAAAGCTTTATATCGGTGTAGTTTCAGCTATATCAAGATATTACAGAGGATACCTTGATGAAGTGAGAATATGGGAAGTAGTAAGAACTGCCGAAGAGATTCAATCAGGAATGAACTATCCTGTTGATGAAAATGAACCAGGCTTGCTTGCCTATTGGCGATTTGATGAGCTTCGAGGAAACTATGTTTATGATGAGAGTAACAATGAAAATACTGCCAAATTGGTAAACTTCCCCGTTGAGCACCAGAGGTCAAGTCTTTGGACAATACATAATATTGAAGCCGACAGTTCATTAGTTTTATTTGCCGGCTACAGCCCCATATCGGCAAATACCTCAATATCTGAGCTAACTCCTCCAATGAATGGAACTATTGGTATTGACGAAAATAATTCATCAATAAGCTACACTCCTTCACCTGATTGGCCCGGCTTTGATTCGCTTTCGTGGATTGTAGACGATGGTATAAATACTGATTCGTGTTGGATTTTCATTAACCCTTCAAACTTCCCTGTACTTTCTATTACTGATGAACCAAAGTCTTATGATAATAATCTGAATATTTCAATATATCCCAATCCCGCTAAGGATTATATTTACATTGATAATTTTGAAAACAAAAAGCTGTCATTACTAATTTACGATTCAACAGGAAAGAAGATATCCGGTAAGACAATAAATAATACAACAACAATCAATTGCAGGCATTTTCTTTCAGGCACTTACCATTTTATTGTTTCTGATGGCAAGACTAGTGTTGAAAATACAGTGATAATCAGTCATTAGATTTATTGCCACAAATTATCAGGATAATCACCACTGGCAATAAGAGCGTTTAAACTTTTCTCTACAAAGGGTCTGTCTTCTTTGTAGGTTACACCAAACCACTGAGCTTTGCTAGATAGTACCTTAAATTTTGCACTACCCTCTTTAATCCACTCGTTTGCTGCCCATGGAATATAAAACTCAGCCTTGTAATTATTGATATTCTCAGCTAGAAATAATTTAAAAGACTCATTCAGCATTTTAAATGCATTTGGATGAAAGCCCCAAAAATTCATCGAGACCAACTCATCTTCCCTAAGCTCAGTGATACTTCCATCTTCATCAGTGAAAACTATATTTCCCTTATCAAAGCCAATATTTGTTCTTTCAACAACATCCTCAAGGTAATTGTCTCTATTCATTGCACAGATCCCACGCGAAACTGTTCCATACTCCGATAATGTTTTCTTTAGCTCAAAACCTACCATTGCAAAATCATTATTGCCTAACTTATCTGATTCTTTAAGAAAATTAGCCATAACCCGAAATGAATCCTGTCCATAAAAATCATCAGCATTTATAACCACAAATGCTGAATCAACCTTAGGCTCAGCAGCCAGAACAGCATGAGCCGTACCCCAAGGTTTTACTCTTTGAGATGGTAAGAAAAATCCATCAGGTAATAATTCATGGTCTTGAAAGACATAATCAATTTTTATCTTCGATTCAATCTTGCTAATTATATACTTTTTTAAATCCTTCTCAATATCAGCACGAATAACAAATACTATCTTTGTAAATCCTGCCCTGATAGCATCATAAATTGAATACTCAATAATGGATTCACCCGAAGGTCCGAATTTATCCATTTGCTTTAATCCTCCGTAGCGGCTACCTAATCCTGCTGCTAAAATTACCAGACTTAATTCCATAATTCTGTTTTTTTAATGTTATTTACTCCAAAGTATATTTTAATTAGTATTAAGAACAAGTGCATATTTGTTCTTAAACTGAATTATCCTTTATACACTTATAATTTCTTATATTTTTCTCTAAACTATGCAATTTCTCAATTTATTTATCATACATCTATTAATTATTATTTTTATAATTTAGGTTAAATTTATCATCTTGCCATTTTTGAGGGTTATTAATAATATAATCAGAAATATTATTAAATGATTTTTCATCACGTATAATATGGTCGTAAAAACGTGGTTGCCATTCAAACACATACCCCAATCTGTGGGCGTGTTTTGTTACCGCCGATTTATATGACCCGATAATTGATGAAACGGTATTTTTTCCCTGATTTTGAAATCGTTGTTGCCCAATTGTTTTATTTGATTGGGGTGATGGGGATGTTGTGGGCATTGATGGTTGTAGAGACAGGGCATGCCCTGTCTCTACAACATGCCCTGTCTCTACAACATTATCGTTGGTATTATTATCACCATTTAAAATCAATATTAAATGGATATGATTTGGCATAACTACATATTCGCCTAATTCTATATTTTTTGCATGATTTCGTATTTCATATAAAAACACATCTGCCAATATTCCTATATTTGATAATACCATTTTACCATTAGAAATATTTCCAAAAAAACATTCCCTATTTTTTGTGGCAATTGTTATAAAATACGCTGATGCCCATGAATAATTCCAATTCTGTAAGCGCGTGGATGCAATTCTATATTTATTTTTGAATTTATCGCCCATTATTTCATAAGCTCACATTATTACTATTCATTTTATTACCTCTGTAAAATTATAAAAGTTTTAAACGATAGCAAGATATTAATCCTTTTAATTCTGTTGATACTATGACCTGTTTATAACCAAAAACTAATTGACTATTGTCACAATTCAGACATTTTTTCATTTCAATAAACAAATCAACTGCGACAATTGCAGATATTTCGCTAATGAACTGACAATCTGACTACTTAATATGGTTATTCCTTCTTGGCAAATCATTTGAAAAGCCATCAGTCAAATAATTAATAACTAAAATATAATATGATGAATTATAATAATTTCACTATAAAAGCACAGGAATCGCTTGAGAAAGCTTTTCAAATTGCACAAGCAAATCAGCAGCAAGCTGTTGAAACCACACATATATTAAAAGGTATATTCCATTCTGCCGAGAATGTTAGCAATTATCTTTTTAACAAGATTGGTGTTAACTATACAAATATCGACAAAGTATTAACAAAGGCAGTTGAGGCATATCCTAAAGTTTCAGGTGGGCAGCCCTATTTATCAAGCGATGCAAACACAGCCTTACAAAAGGCACTTGATTTCTCTAAAAAGATGGGAGATAGCTTCGCATCTGTTGAGCATATAATGCTCGGTATTTTGGCAACTAAAAACGAAGCTTCTAGGATATTAAAAGATGCCGGCGTAAATGAAAAAGAGCTACATGCAAGCATAAAAGACCTCAGAAAAGGAGCTAAAGTAACAAGCCAAACTGCAGAGGATACTTTTAATACTTTAAATCGTTTTGCTATTAACCTTAACGAAAGAGCCAGACAAGGTAAACTCGACCCTGTAATTGGTAGAGATGAAGAGATACGCCGCATTCTTCAAATTCTATCACGACGTACAAAAAACAACCCTATACTAATTGGTGAGCCAGGCGTTGGTAAAACTGCTATTGCCGAAGGATTGGCACACAGAATAATAAAAGGCGATGTACCGGAGAATTTAAAGTCGAAACAAATTTTTTCTTTGGATATGGGTGCTTTAATTGCAGGAGCCAAATACAAAGGCGAATTTGAAGAAAGACTTAAATCGGTTGTAAAAGAAGTAGTTGAGTCTGAAGGTGAGGTTGTTTTGTTTATAGATGAGATTCACACTCTTGTTGGTGCAGGAAAAGGTGAAGGTGCAATGGATGCAGCAAATATTTTAAAACCTGCCCTTGCTCGAGGCGACTTAAGGGCTATTGGAGCAACAACACTTAGCGAATATCAAAAATATTTTGAAAAGGATAAGGCGCTTGAAAGAAGATTTCAAAAAGTGATGGTTGATGAACCTGATACTTTAAGTGCAATCTCTATTCTTCGGGGTCTTAAAGAAAGATATGAGAGTCATCATAAAGTAAGAATCAAAGACGATGCTATTATTGCTGCCGTTGAATTATCACAACGATATATTGCCGACAGATTCTTACCTGATAAAGCTATCGACTTAATTGATGAAGCAGCATCAAAACTTCGTCTGGAAATGAACTCAGTACCTGAAGAGATTGATGAGCTTGAAAGAAAGATAAGTCAGTTGGAAATTGAGAAAGAAGCAATTAAAAGAGAAAACAATAAGAAAAGGCTTCAAGAACTTAATAAAGAAATTGCCGACCTGAATGATAACCTTGCTAAATACAGGGCAAAATGGGAAGCAGAAAAAGCTATCATAAATAAGATACAAACCACAAAGGAAGAAGTTGAGAATCTTAAGTTTGAAGCTGATAAAGCTGAGAGAGAAGGTGATTTTGGGAAAGTAGCAGAGATACGTTATGGAAAGATTAAGGACAAGGAAGAATCAATTGAAGAATCAAAAAAATCACTTCACGAGAGGCAGAAAGGATTAGCCATGATAAAAGAAGAGGTTGATTACGAGGATATTGCCGAAGTTGTTTCAAGATGGACAGGTATTCCGGTAAATAAGATGATGCAAAGCGAAAGAGATAAACTTCTTAAGCTCGAATCGGTTTTACACAAGAGAATTATTGGACAGGAAGAAGCTATTTCAGCTGTTGCTGATGCAATACGTCGTAGTCGTGCAGGATTGTCTGATACGAAAAAGCCTATCGGTTCATTTATCTTTCTAGGTTCAACAGGAGTTGGAAAGACAGAACTTGCTAAAGCTTTGGCTGAATATCTTTTTGATAACGAAAATCTGATGACCAGAATTGATATGTCTGAATATCAGGAAAGACATTCGGTTGCCCGTTTGATTGGGGCACCCCCGGGATACGTTGGTTACGACGAAGGTGGACAACTCACTGAGGCTGTTAGACGCAAACCTTACTCTGTTATCCTGCTCGATGAAATTGAAAAAGCTCATCCTGACGTTTTTAACATCTTGCTTCAGGTGCTTGACGATGGCAGATTGACTGATAACAAAGGGCGAACTGTGAACTTTAGAAATACAATCATAATAATGACCTCAAACCTAGGCTCTCATTTTATTAGAGAAATGTTGGCAAATGGTATCGAGTCTGATTATCATCAAAAAATGGACGAAGCAAAGAATCAGGTTTTTGAGTTGCTTAAGCAAAAGATACGTCCCGAGTTTCTTAACAGAATTGATGAGGTAATAATGTTTACTCCTCTTACAAAAGATGAGATTAAGAAGATTGTAAAATTACAGTTCACTAATTTGCAAAAGATGTTGGCTGTAAATGATTTCAATATTGATATTAGTGAAAAGGCAATCGAGAGACTTGCAATACTTGGTTACGACCCTCAGTTTGGTGCCAGACCAGTTAAAAGGGTTTTGCATAAAGAAATTGTAAACCAATTGTCTAAATATATACTTGATAATACCATCAGTAAAGAAAAAGGCATATACATTGACGTTGAGGGTGAAAACTTTGTTTTTAGAAATGAATAATCTAGTACGGTTTTGAGATTAAAACCTGCTATATAACATATTGCAAATCATTTATTAAAGATATAATTTAGAAACCTGATTTATTTATTTAATAATTTAAACAAACAGGTATGAAGACATTTAAATTTTATCTAATCTTGCTTTGCATGATAATAGCACAAACTGGTATTTCGAGTGCTGAGAAGAATCTGGCACCCTATCTAAATGCCGGTAGCTTTAAAGGAAGCATTGCCGATGCAAAAGCAAAAGTACAAAGCTCACTTGAGACTGCGGGTTTTGAGGTTATCGGAAGCTATAATCCTGAAAACAAAAGTAATCTCTCAGTTTTGGTTTATACCAACAATACTTTAAAAGGTGTTTGTATTCAGGCTAAAAACAGAGCTGCTCTTGCTGCTGCACTTAAGGTTGCCTTTATTAAAAAAGGTGATATAGTTGAAGTGAGCATGGTTAACCCAGAATATTTGTTTAATGCATACTTTCAGGATAATTTCGATAAATTTTCCGGTCAGCTTACACAGGTTGCCAACAAAGCAAAAAAAGCTGTACAGATTTTTAATACAGCCCTTAAAGGATTTGGTGGTAACCTTGAGTTAGACGATGTAAGAGAATACCAATATATGTGGGGAATGGAAGAGTTTACCGACCCTGTAGAATTAAACGAATTCTCATCATTTGAAGTCGGAGTTGCAAAAATTGAGAAAAATCTTGCAGCAGGTAAAGGTCATACTGTAAAAGTTTATGAATTGAAATTTGCGAAAGCCAAGATTGCTGTTTTTGGTGTAGGCATGTATGATAAAGAAGCCGGCGAACCATTTTTTCTTCCAATAATTGGCGAAGAGCATGTTGCTGCAATGCCATATGAGATTATTCTCGTGGGAAATAAAGCAACAATTCTTCACGGAAGATACAGGATAGCACTAAGCTGGCCTGAACTTACTATGGGAACTTTTACAAAGATAATGAGCACACCTGGCGATATTGAAACAACACTTAAGGCTTTAACTGAATAGTTCACGGCTTTACAATTTTTATTTAAAATGCTCTTCTGATAGTTTTTTCGAAAGAGCATTTTTTTTGTTAAATATTCAGTAACAATAAGCCGGCATAAGTTTTAATCTTGTATATTTGTAGTTGTTTGTCATATTTTATAAAAGTATTCTTTATGAAGTTTTTTACTATTATTTCACTTTTTCTACTTATGGTTTCATGTAAGCCTGACAAACGCATTATAACAATATCGGGAAGCATATATGATCCAAACCTTGAACAATTCATTGAGGATGTTGAAGTAACAGTTTATACCCAATCAAGTGAGGCAGGAACATTCAACTATTCTTTTACAAAAGCAGGTTCAACAAATAGTGATAAATTGGGTAATTTTTCATTTCAGATTCCATTTGAATATACCCTGGCCTATCGCCTTGAGTTTAATAAAGAAAACTACTTCTCAGATTCATACGAATTTCAATCTGAAGTAATTCCGGCAGACAATATTTACAATAAGGAATATTATCTATTACCGCAGGCAACAATTAATATTCATGTCATAAATGAGTATCCGTATGACGAAAATGACCTTATAAAAGTCAGGATAATTGATTGGCAGGAACAATGCGAAGAATGTTGCTTTACCGGTTTATTAGAATTTGCAGGTACCAGTATTGATGAAACGAAAGACTGTAAGTTATTTGGCGAAAAGGAATATACAGTTGAATATATTACATGGAAAAACGGAAATCAAAATGCTTCTCACAAAATTGTCTATTGTCCGGCATTTGAAGTAAGCAATGTTGAAATATCATTCTAATAAATGAAATTCTAATATATAAATAATGGATATAATAATTTACATTCTTGCAGGAGCATCAATTGGGGCTTTACTTGTTTACTTAATTTTTAAAGCAGAACTTAATAAAACTAAAAACGAAAGAGACAATGCTTTAGAAGAGTTAATATCAACTAAAGAAATATCTGACAAAAAAGATGCTGACATTAGAGTTGCCCAGGAAAAATTAAACATA
>JANTGP010000091.1 GCA_024762835.1 Bacteroidota bacterium | reverse complement strand
TGGTAGTAATTGTTGATACTCTTTCATCACTCGGAATTCAGTTTGGATTCAGGTCGGCATGGTATAAAACAAAAGGCTTTGATTGCTGGGAATGGGGAGGTGGTACATTTTTGGAGTCCGATTTCCCTGAATTTAACAAATGGCATCATTGTGTTTATACTTACGATGGTAAGTTTCATAAGCTATTTATCGACAGCAAGTTATCGGCTTCGTCTGAAGTTGAACCTAAAGATGGAATTCCGAATCAGATTATGTTTGGAAATTATCCGGGAGGTGACCAGAATTTTAAAGGGAAAATAGATGACATCCGTATTTACAACAGAGTACTAACAAACGACGAGATTAATAAACTAAATAAAGAGCAATCGTAGTTTTTGCTCTGACGAAATTATTATTTCGAATATATACAATAAATGAGAGGAAAATACAACGTGCTAATTTTGTTTTTAATTTTTGTTTTTGGAACAACTGCTTGTTCTGATTCAATTAATCAAAAACCGGAAGTTATTGAATTTAAAGGCGAAATACCTTTTGATATGCCTTCAATAACTTTACCTGTATTTCCTGATAAAACTTTTAATATCGTTGATTTTGGAGCAGTAAACGATGCAACCACAAAGAATACGAGTGCCTTTGCAAAAGCAATTGAAGCCTGTTTTAATGCAGGCGGAGGTACAGTTTTAGTTCCGAAAGGTAAATGGTTAACCGGACCAATACATTTAAAAAGCAACATCAATTTTCATTTAAATAAGGGTGCTGAAATACTTTTTAGTCAAAATACAAACGATTATTTACCCGTGGTTTTAACCCGCTGGGAAGGGAATGAATGTTACAATTATTCACCGCTTGTATATGCTAAAGATTGCAACAACATTGCCATTACCGGAAAAGGACATTTTAATGGGCAAGGCCAATCGTGGTGGCATATGAAACATTCTCAGGATGATGCTGCACAACGTTTGTATGATTCGGAAGTTAACGGCATTGCAGTAAAAGATAGAATATTTGGCACCGAAAAAGATGCTTTGCGACCTGTTTTAATTCAGCTATTTAATTGCTCTACAGTTCTACTAGAAGATTATACATCGAAAAATTCACCTTTTTGGAACAACCATATTGTCTATTGCAAAAATGTTGTTGTTCGGAATATTAATCTCGAAAATCCGTACGATGCACCTAATTCAGATGGTTTAGATATCGATTCATCGTCGGAAATTTATATCACTGGAATAAATGCAAATGTGGGCGACGATGCACTCTGTATAAAATCCGGTCTTAACGAAGACGGTTGGAGAGTAAACCGTCCAAGCCAGAATATTATTGCAGAAGATTACCACATTGGAAATGGGCACGGTGGATTTGTTATTGGCAGCGAAATGTCGGGTGGTGTTAAGAATATTTTAGTACGGAATTGCAGTTACAAAGGTACAGAATTGGGTATCAGAATTAAAACAAAACGTGGCAGGGGCAGCTATGTGAAAAATATTTGGTTTCAAGATATTGAGATGGAAAACATATTTGGCGAGGCCATTAGAATCAATATGTTTTATCCGGCTTCGTCGGCAGCGAGCAGAAATAATAAACTGGCAAAGTTCAGTAATATTAATTTTAAAAATATTACTTGTAATGGTGCAGGAATTGGTGTTTTAATGAGAGGCGAGGATGAGCAGCATATTAATAATATCCATTTCGAAAATGTTGCAATTAAATCGAAGGTTGGATTTGAGGCGATTAATGTTGATAATTCGAGTTTTAATAATGTAAATGTTATTCCTGAAACCGGACCTGCATACGCATTTAATAACAGTTTCAATATTAATTTATCGAATTGTAAAACTAGTGATGAAATTGAAACTTATCTTAATCTTGCCGGTAGTGAAACCTCAAAAATTATCGTTTCGGGAATAGATAAAGAGAAAATTACAGGTAAAATAAAAATTGGAAGAGAAGTGGATAGTACTGCTCTTTCGATAAGATAAATCAATTTATTTAGAATGAATAAGTCTGTAACCATACTTTCAATTATCATTTTTTTTGCATCTAGCAATTATGCTCAAAAACTTGATTCAATAACAGATGTTCGCGACCAAAAAGTCTACAAAACGGTTACCATAGGAGATCAGGTTTGGATGGCAGAGAATTTGGCATATTATGTCGAGGACAATTGTTGGAGTTTTAACGATGATGAAAAAAATGTAGTTGAGTTTGGTTATTATTATAAATGGGAAGTAGCCAAAAATGTATGTCCCTCAGGTTGGAAATTACCTTCGAAGAACGATTTTGAAACCTTACTTAATTTCGTTAGCAGTATTAATAAAAATGCTTACGATGCTTTAATTAGCAGTGGAGATTCGGGATTTTCAGCAAAATTATTTGGCTGGCGTGGCAGCTACGGCGGTTTTAGCGGCTTGGGTGAAAATACAATTTTTTGGACCAGCTCCGATTCCAGAGGTCATTACCGTTGGGGATTTGGAATATTTAAGGAAGATAAAAATGCGTTTTTATTGGACGATTACGATTCCAGAGGTTTTTTGGTGCGTTGTATAAAAAAATAATTATTAGTTATGAAACGTCGAGAATTTATTAAAACATCATCGAAAGGGCTTGCATTATCAACTCTAGGATTGTCAGGTAGTAGTTTCCTGGCTTCGTGCACACATAAAAACTTTTCCAACAAAAATATTTCAGCAATTATACCTCTGCCAATTCAAGTTATTATCGACGATGTTGGCTGGTGGTCGGGCAAAGACGAAACGGTAAATCAGGGGCCATATCGAACAGGAATCAATAGAAATCACGTAGTTGCCGATTATCAGGCAGTTATTGATTTAGGGAAAGCGCTGGGAATTAGACCGCAAGCAGCAACAATATTGTGCGAATGGGACAGGAAAAATATTTTAAAGGATGTTCCGCATAGTAACTGGATGGGTAAAAACTGGGACAACAGTAAATGGGTTGGTCCGTGGCTCGAAGAGGCAGCCGATTTAATTAAATCTAATCAGGAGCATTTTGAACTTTCTTTACATGGTCTGGCCCACGAATGGTGGGAAGATGGAAAAGTTTCGAGAGCTGAATGGGCTGAAGAGATGAGTGGTATTATGCGGCCAAAAGAAATTGTTGAGCAACATCTTGATGCTTTTGGCGAAATATTAAACCAGAACAACTTGGGGTCACTGTTCCCAAAATCATTCATCCCTACGAATTTCTGTCACACCTTTGGTGTATCAGAAGGAAGGAATATTAGTATGGCTCAGATTTTAAAAAGTCGTGGGTTTACATATATTAATACTGACTTTCAATGGAGATTTCATGGAATTGAGAACGTTCAGCATGGACTATTTGGTGTTGATTCAGGTGTTTTAACTGTTGATAGAGGACACGACCTGTTAGATTGGAATATAATAGGCAAAATCCCATCAGGTAAAATAGAAGGTGCAACTTGTGGTATGCACTGGGCAAATATTCTTCATCCAAATCCTGAGCAAAATTCTGAAATAGTTGATGGATGGGTTAAACTGCTTTCTCCTTATAACAACAAGCTGGAAACGATGCTTGCAAAAAATTCTCTCGAATTTCAGAAACAACTCGCACATCATGTAACAACCAAAGTAGAGGTTGACTCGAATGAAATTAAATTCGATTTTAACGAAACAAATAAATTGGGAACGATTGTAACCAACAACGAGTTTTTTATAAAAGTATTGAGTGCAAATAAATTAAGTTTTTCTTCTGAAAGTATCGATATTGTTACTGTATCAACTAAAAAAACTGAAAAAGGAACTATTTATAAACTCGCTTTAAAAAAGGGAAATGTTGCAAAAGCTTCAATAACAATGAAGGCATAATTTAAAAAGAAAACGGGTAATTATTTACTATAAAAAATTCAACACAAATAAAATGAGAAGCAAAATTTATACAGTAGCCACTTTAATATTCTTCGCCGGGTATTTTTATTCGTGTGCTCCAAAATCTAAAAAAGAGACAAAAATTGAAGCAAAGGTTGAGTTGTGTCAAGGTGATTATTATACCGAAGCTGAAGCAGTTAAAAAGTTAGCTGAATATGCAAAGTTGTATTCTAATGCAGACGAATGGAATGATAGAGCAGAAAAAATAAGGGCTCAAATTAGAAAAGGCTCAGGGCTCGATACAATTCCGGAATCTGACTGGCACTACCCAATAAAAGTAATTCGCGGAGCAAAACATAAAATGGATGGATATACCGTTGAGAATATAGCTCTCGAACTTAAAGAAGATTATTTGGTACATGGAAATTTATATATTCCGGATGAACTGGAAGGAAAAGTGCCAATAATTTTAAATCCCCACGGACACTGGTTTAAGCCCGAAGATTATGGTCGATTCAGAGCAGATATGCAATATCGTTGCATTGCTTTTGCAAAAATGGGTGCCATTGCTTTTACCTGGGATATGTACGGAATGGGCGAAGATACTTCGCATGTGCACAGGAGCAAAGAGTCTTTAGAAATGCAAACATTTAACACTTTGCGTATTCTCGATTATTTCTCATCGTTGCCGAATGTTGACACCGAACGTATTGCAATAACAGGAGCTTCGGGCGGAGGAACACAAACTTTTATAGCATCGGCAATCGACTCCAGAATAGATGTATCAGTTCCGGTGGTACAAGTGTCGGCACACTTTTTTGGCGGGTGCGAATGCGAAAGCGGAGCTCCTATTCATAAGTGCGGTGATTTTGAAACTAACAATGTTGAAATAGCAGCTTGCTTTGCACCAAAACCACTTATGCTGGTTTCCGATGGCGACGATTGGACAAAAAATGTTTACAAGGTAGAATATCCATATATTAAGAGAATTTACTCCATGTTTAATGCCACAGATAATGTTGAGAATGCACACTTTGCCAACGAAGTTCATAATTATGGACCTTCGAAACGTAAAGCAGCTTATAAATTTTTAGCGAAACATTTGAATCTAAATATCGAAAATATTTCTGATGCAAAGGGAAACATCGATGATACAAATGTTCAACTATTAAAGGTTAAACAATTAATGGTTTTTCCGGATAAAAAGCTGAGCGAGGATCCTTGGGGTGATGAATAATAGGTTCAATTAATTCGATAATTTCCAGATGAAAAAACATTATAATATTACAAAATTTCTTTTTGCTGCTTTTATTCTATTAATAGGGTGCAAATCAAACGATAAAAAACTATCGATTGCTTTTGGTGATGCAATAATAGATCGCTATGCAAACATTAACGATTTAACTGATAAAGGATGGGAATACAGTAATAGTATTGTTCTAATAAGTTTTGAGAAACTGTATAAAGAAACCAATGATGTAAAGTACTTAAATTACATTAAAACTTATGCTGATAATTATATTGAAGAGGATGGCTCGATTGACTATAATCGCAGTGCGCATAATTTAGACCACATTCAACCCGGACTCCTGGCTTTAGGACTATATGAAATGACTGGAGAAGAAAAATATGCCCTTGCAGCAAAAAGCATTAGAAAAGATGTAGATGAATTACCGGTTAATAGTGTTGGTGGTTTTTGGCATAAAGGTGATTATCCGAATCAAATGTGGGGAGATGGCATTTATATGGCAGAACCATTTGTAATGAGATATGGAGCAATGTTTAACGATATTGAAAAGAGCGCCGAAATTGCAACATACCAAATAACACTTTTTGCAGAACATGCTTACGACTCAACTCGTAACTTAACCGTGCATGCCTGGGATATTACAAAAGAAGCATCTTGGGCAGATCCTGCTACTGGATTATCTCCGGAAGTGTGGTCGCGTGGAATGGGTTGGTATTGCATGGCTTTGGTTGATGTTTTAGAGTATTTACCCAAAGACCATAAAAATTATAACCGCTTAATTGAAATAACCCGGGGGTTGGCAAAAGGCCTCAAAACTTATCAGGATGAAAAATCAGGATTATGGTTTCAGGTTGTTGATAAAGGCAGGGAAAAGGGCAATTGGATAGAAACTTCCGGCTCCTCTATGTTTGTATATTTTTTAAAAACTGCTATCGATAAAGGTTATATAAATTCTGATGTATATCTACCCATAGTAAATAAAGCATGGATAGGTTTAAAACAAAATGTTTCATACGATAACAAAGGACCCATTATAAATAACTTTGTTAGAAGTATGGGCGTTCAAAATAATTACGACGAATATATTGCAGTTGAGAAAGTTTCAGTTCCGGGTTCTAGACACCCTCATGGTTATTGCGGTATTTTATTGGCAAGTATTGTAATGGAATTATAGTAGCGAGAGAACTTTGTAAGATTTAATTGAAATATTCAATTTTTATAATAATAATCTAAAACTAAAAGAAATGTATGTAGTAGAGATTTATTCCTTAGCCATTGTAATGTGCTTTGTTACCATGCTAGCGTGGGGTTCGTGGGCCAATACCCAAAAATTGGCATCACAAAAATGGCCTTTCCAACTTTTTTATTGGGACTATTCTATTGGAATGGTATTAATAGGTTTAATACTAGCTTTTACTATGGGAAGTACAGGCGAATCAGGTCGTAGTTTTATTGCAGATTTACAACAGGCAGATAGTTCAGCTCTTGGTACAGCATTTTTAAGTGGTGCAGTATTTAATATTTCGAATATATTGTTGGTAATTGCTATCGATATTGCAGGTATGGCGGTTGCATTTCCTTTAGGAGTTGGTTTAGCTCTTGTTATTGGTGTTGGAACAAATTATATCTCGAACCCAGATGGCAACCCTATATTGTTATTTGCCGGAGTTGCACTTATTGTTTTAGCCATGATTTTAAATGCTACAGCATATAAAAGATTACCTTCCAAGGGAAATAAGAATGTAAACAAAGGAATTATTATTTCAGTTATTGCTGGTGTTTTGATGGGTTTTTTCTACCCTATTATTGTACGTTCTATGGCAACAGATTTTGTTCTTCCCGAAACAGGATTACTAACACCATACACAGCACTGGTTCTGTTTGCAATTGGAGTTTTTGTTTCAAACTTCCTGTTTAACACAATTGCAATGTATAAGCCTGTATCAGGCGAAAAAACAACGTACAATGAGTATTTCAAATTAGGAACTCCAAAGCTTCACTTTATCGGAATTTTAGGCGGTTCTATCTGGGGAATTGGTATGCTATTTAATGTTGTAGCATCTGATACGGCAGGCCCTGCAATATCTTATGGATTAGGACAAGGTGCAACTCTAATTGCAGCACTTTGGGGTGTTTTTGTATGGAAGGAATTTAAAGGAGCACCAAAAGGAACTAATTCTATTCTTGTACTAATGTTTGCAGCCTTTATTCTAGGTTTGGGATTAATTATTGCAGCTAAATAATGGTAAAAAAACTTTATTCCTTAACTAAAACAGGTTTATCATGAAAAAAATAATGAACAAAGCCGAGAATTTTGTTGACGAAATGTTAGAAGGAATTCTTGCAGCTCATCCCAAAGAGCTAAAAATTACAAATGATGATTTAAGATGTATTGTTAGTGCCAACAAAACAGATAAAAAAGTTGGTATTGCAACAGGTGGAGGTTCAGGTCACCTACCATTATTTTTAGGATATGTAGGAGATGGTATGTTAGATGGTTGTTCTGTTGGAGGTGTATTCCAGTCTCCAAGTGCCGACCAAATGCTGGAAGTTACAAAAGCTATTGATAGCGGTGCTGGTGTGCTTTATATTTACGGCAACTACGGTGGTGATATACTCAATTTTGATATGGCAACCGAAATGGCTGAAATGGAAGATATTAAAGTTGTTTCTGTTGTTGCCGGCGAAGATGTAGCGTCAGCACCAAAGGGTGAAGAGGGTAAGCGTAGAGGTGTTGCCGGAATTTTTTATGCGTTTAAAATAGCCGGAGCCAAGGCTGATGAGTTAGCTTCATTGGAAGAGGTACAGCGTGTAGCCCAAAAAGCGGCTGATAATGTTAGAACAATGGGAGTTGCTTTAACCCCTTGTATTGTTCCTGAAGTTGGTAAACCTTCATTTACTCTCGATGAAACAGAGATGGAAATTGGTATGGGTATTCATGGTGAGCCCGGTATCAGAAGAGGAGCATTGCAGTCGGCTGACGATATTGTTGATGAAATGCTATTCCCAATACTAGAAGATTTGCCTTATGTTGAAGGAGATGAAGTTTCGGTTTTAATAAACGGACTTGGAGCTACACCAAAAGAAGAAATGTATATTATGTATCGCCGTATTAATCAGGTTTTAAATGAAAGAGGTATTACCGTATTTAAGGTTTACATTGGCGAATTTGCAACAAGTATGGAGATGGCAGGTGCTTCAATATCTATCTTAAAATTAGATGATGAATTAAAAACTCTACTTGCCAAGCCTGCTCATACTCCATTTTTTGAACAAAAGCAGTTGTAATTATGGATACAATTGAAAAAAAAGACCTTATAGATATTTTTGGTGAGATTAAGATTATCATGGCTAATAACCGTGATAATCTTATTGAACTGGATAGTGTTATGGGTGATGGTGATTTAGGTCTCACCATGGAAAAATCATTTGCAGCTGCAGCAGAAACAGCCAATACTATTGAAGATGCTGATTTGGGTAAATTTATTATGAAGATTGGTATGGCAATGGCAAAAGCTGCCCCTTCAACTATGGGGACTTTAATGGCAACAGGTTTTATGAAAGGTGGTAAAGTGCTAGCTGGAAAAGAAGAACTTACTATAAATGATATTGCTCAGTTTTTCAGAGCATTTTCTGATGGTATTATGGCTGCAGGTAAAACTAAGCCTGGCAATAAAACTATTGTAGATGCTCTTGACCCAACTGCAACGGCATTGGAAAATGCAGCAGAAAATAATAAATCAATTGTTGATGGTTTAAGTGATGCTTATCAGGCAGCCCTTAAAGGCGTTGAAGATAGTAAGCCAATGAAAGCGCAACACGGTAGAGCAGCTTATTATCAAGATAAATCAATAGGAGTACAAGACCCGGGAGCTACTGCTGGTGCACTTCTTTTACAAGGATTTTACAATGCTGTATCCAAATAACCAAGAAATTTATAAACGCACAAATTGAAATTGTATTATGAGCAAAATAATTGTTATTGGAAGTATTAATCTCGATATAGTTGCCATGGTAAACCATTTACCGGCACCTGGAGAAACAGTTGGTGATGGAAAAATAATTGAAGCTTTTGGAGGTAAAGGTGCAAATCAGGCAGTTGCTGCGGCTAAAACAGGTGGCGATGTTGGCTTTGTTGGTTGTGTTGGAAGCGACAGTAACGGACAAAGAATGATTGACAATTTTAAAGCAGTTGGTATTAACACAGATAATATAGCCGTTGTGCCTGATGAGGTTAGTGGCACAGCTCTGATTTTTGTTGATAAGGATGCTGAAAATTGTATAGTTGTTGCACCGGGGGCAAACGGAATGGTTACTTCTGATGTTATTGATGGCGTTACAAATTATATTGAAGAGGCCGAATTGATTATTATGCAACTTGAAATTCCTTACAATACTGTTAAACACGTTTGTTCTATAGCAAAACAAAAGGGAATAAAAGTGCTGTTAAACACTGCTCCCGGGCGTAAAATTGATAACGAGGTTCTGTCATCAATTGAATATCTTGTTTTAAACGAAACCGAAATGGAGATTATTACGGGAGAGCTTTTAACCTACGAAAACATTGAAAACCTTTGCGAGAAACTGGTAAGTCTAGGTTCAAAAAATATTATTGTAACCCTTGGTAAAAGAGGCTGCTATATTTACAATAGCCACATTCAGCAATTTGTGCCCGGTTATGCTGTTGATGCTGTTGATACTACGGCCGCAGGCGATACATTCTGCGGAGCCTTTGCTACAGCAATGCTTACCCCGGGAACAGAATTCGCAGATGCAGTGAAGTTTGCCAATGCTGCCGGTGCTTTAGCGGTTACTAAAATGGGAGCACAACCTTCAATCCCTTATTTAAAAGAGGTCAAAGCATTTGTCGGGAAACTGTAGCACTGTTTGCGATTAGCATGATTATGTGGTAGAAAACAAATCATTGGAATTTTACAGAATCACTATTTAGGATTATAAGGAACGCATGAAAATATATAAATATTTGTTAGTAGCTATTGTTGCCTTTCTCGTTCTTACGTGCAACAAAACAACTGAAAAAGTGTATCAGATTGAAGCTGTAAACGACACACTTATATACGATTACCCAAATCCGGAACCTGTAAATAGAAAGGTTTACAGTTACATCGTAAAATCCAATAATCATTCCGAACTTATTCCAATCAGTTCTAAAAACCTCCACACAATTTCGGTGAGTATCGAAAATTTAAGTGATAAACTTATTGAATCTCCATACATTATCGGACCACAGGGGTACGATTTTAGAAGTGCCGATAAGTTAGCCGCGCAAATTACCGAAGGTGCTGCTTCAGAGAAAGAGAAATTCTTTCGGATACACCAGTGGATGTCGTATCATTATGATAGGTTTGAAACTCGAACTTCAAAATTACCCGGCTACGATTACGACAGTTATTATGGAAATGTACTTCATGTTTTAAATCAATATGGTGGAAGCATGTGCGGCGATGCTGTTCATGTTATAAATGGATTGCTTTGGAGAGTTCCTCCGGTTAGAAGCATGTACGGACGTAGAGTTCAATTAGCCAGACATCAAACAGGAGAAGCCTGGTTTAATGGTAAATGGCACAATTTTGACGCAAGCCCTGAAATACGATGGATTTACACTGATTACGATAATAAGACAATTGTCCCGACCTGGAAAAAACTTCTTGAGAATGATGCAGCATTATTAAAACGAATTAAACCAATAGCAGGTTGGGATTTAGAAAAGTATGCAACAGGGGAAAAAGCAACAGGCAAGCAATATTATATTGTAGATGCACCCGAAGGAACTGATTGGGATTATAATTTCAATTTAAAACCAACAGAAAAATTCACAATGTATTACGACATGCGCGGAAGAATTGACCAGGTAAGTAGAAACTACAGCAACTCTAGTTATAATATACTTAATCCCGGGAAATACAGAAATCCGTGTGATTATGGCAGTGCCGTTTTTAGTTATAACCCAGATTTCAGAGACTCTGTTCATAAAAAATATATTGTTGAGCAACAAAATATTAAATGGACAAATAAGGGCTTAGTTGCCGACGACGATAGTAAACCTGCAAGCATTGTTATTGCATGCAAATCTACCTGGGGAATAGTTGGAGCTCAGGTAAAAGCCAAATTTATTAAAGATGGAAAAGTATATTTTGCTGTTACAAAAACAGTTAAAGACACTAAGTATTCAAAAGATTTGAATTGGATAGAATTAACAGATAATCAAACCTTCGAAAAGGAAGCAGCAGGAGTTGAAGGAAGAATGGCTTACTGGGTGAAATTTGAATTTACAGGGAAAGGTGCAGGATTAATTTCATCAAATATTAACACCGAAGTGCAGATGAATAAATACAGTATCCCGGTTCTAAAATATGGCAACAACAATATCAATTTTACATCGGCAAATTTAAATGGTGGAGAGGTAAAAATAACTTATGAATATGATGATAAATCGAAATACGATTTTTATGAACCTGCTACTGAAAATTACGGGACACATATTTTTTACAGAGTAGGCGGAAATCATACTCAAACATGG
>JANTGP010000090.1 GCA_024762835.1 Bacteroidota bacterium | reverse complement strand
TAACGCAACCAGATTGTTTATTATATCTGTTCCCATAGGGTTTGCATAGTTTTTTATATACTTCTTCAAATTTCCTTAAATTATCCCGATAGTTCTTTGTAAATTTTTATTGTCTATAAAAAACTATGCAAATCTTGATGCAAATGAATTTTTAGAACCCTCCTTATATAAAATGTGATTTTGTTATTCAGGTTTCGCTATAGTTTGGTAAAGATTATAACAAAAAAAAAGAAAAAGCCGCTTTTGCGGCTAATCCTGAATTACAGATATTATTAGTAGCTTTAAATAGTTTTCATATATAAGCTAATTTATTAAAAAAGGGTACACTGACTGTACCCTTACTCTAGGAATTAATCCTCAGCAAATATTAATTCCGCCTTTTCAACAAGCGTAATAAATTCTGCTCTATAGCCATTCTCATCCTTTCCTTTTGCCAGACGAGCTAACTTTTCCACATCGTTAAATGTCAAATCTCCCTTAAATTGAGAGTTACGAAGCAGCATGCCAAAACCAACTACAGCAGATGCAAACATAAAGTTATCAGATACTTCAGTCGATTGAATTTTCTTCTCTTTTATATACTTTTTTATCAAACGGCTTTTATTTTCATCCGGCAATTTATAGCGTAACTTCAATGTCATCAAATTATTACTTTTCACTTGTATCGTATTTTGATATTCCAAAGGGTCTACATTGTTTGGATTTTCATTCGAGCCTGCAGGAATAATTTCATAAAGTGCTGTTACTTTATGTCCTGCACCAATCTCACCGGCATCTTTTTTATCATCATTAAAATCCTCTTTATTTAATAATCTGTTCTCATAACCTATGAGTCTGTAAGACTTAACCTTTGCAGGATTAAACTCAACTTGAATTTTAACATCCTTGGCAACTGTGTACAATGTACCCCACAGCTCTTTACCAAATACTTTTTTTGCTTCAAGGATATTATCTATATATGCATAGTTGCCATTACCTGCATTTGACAACTTTTCCATCTTCGAGTCTTTATAATTCCCCATTCCAAAACCAAGTACTGACAAGTAAATGCCTGTTTTACGCTTTTCAATAATCAATCTTTCCATATCGGCATTACTACTTTGTCCAACATTAAAATCGCCATCGGTTGCCAAAATCACACGATTATTTCCTCCTTCAATAAAATTATCGACAGCCACTTTATATGCCAGCTTAATTCCTGCACCTCCTGCCGTCGATCCACCTGATTGCAAGCTATTAAGTGCTTTTAAAATTGCCTTCTTATTGTTTCCTGATGTAGACTTTAGAACTAATCCGGCAGCACCTGCATAAACGACCATGGCTACTCTATCTTGTGGACGTAATTTCTCAACAAGTATTTTAAAGGATTGAACAAGTAAAGGCAGCTTATTTGCAGAGGACATTGAACCCGACACATCAACTAAAAATACCAGATTACTTGCAGGAATTTCCTCTTCAGTTGGGATCTTGGCTTGTAAGCCAATTAATACCAACTCATGTTCTGAGTTCCATGGACAAGAATTCATTTCCATGTTAACGGAAAAGGGATGTTCATCTTTGGGTTGCGGATAATCATAATCAAAATAATTAATCATTTCCTCAATCCTAATTGCATCAACAGGTGGCTTTTGGTTACCATTGATAAATCTTCTTAAATTTGAATATGAGGCTTTATCAACATCTATTGAGAAAGTTGATAAAGGGTCGTTAATTACATCATGAAAAATATTTTCATTAATAATATCATATTCTTCAGTATTATAATTCTGTGTGACTTGTTGATAACTCATATCCCCAACAACCCCCATAGGGCTACAATACTGATAACTAGGATTTACAATAGATTTATTTATTATCTGCGGAAGACAGTGGTCTAATTGAAGATCCTTTACTTCTTCGCAATCTTCTTTAACAACAACCTCATCAAGTACAAAATTCTGCTTTGGTCTTAATAAAATAATTTTTTCGAGCTCAGTGTTTTCTTTAATTTTAATATTGTAATCAACATAAAGGATATAAGCAACTGAACTTACTCTTAAAGTGTATGTTCCTACAGTAATTTTAAAGAAATTAAACTGTCCTTTATTATCACTTGTTACTGTTTTTACAACTATCCCGTTTTTCTCTAAACTTAATTTAGCAAACGAAACACTGTTTTTTGTGTTGTAATCTTTTACAATTCCTTTTAAAGAGCCGGTTTGAGCAAAGCTTGATGCTGCAACAAACAATACCACCATGAGAGCTAAGATTATTCTTTTCATTTTTTTTATTTTTAATAGTTAATAATAATTGATTTCATGTATTAGATAAAAGCTTGTAATTAATTCCATAAATAAATTCTCATTTATTTATATTTGTCAATTCAGAAAAGAATAATTATTTGATAAAGTCAAGTGTAAAATATAAGCAAATATGGAATATTGCAATTCCAATTATTATTGGAAGCATTGCTCAAAACATTCTTAATGTAACTGATACTGCATTTCTTGGCAGAGTTGGTGAAGTTGAATTAGGTGCTTCTGCTATTGGCGGTTTGTTGTATTATGTATTCATGATGCTTGGATTTGGCTATGGTGTTGGCACCCAAATAATAATTGCCCGCCGAAATGGCGAAGGTAGGTTATCAGAAATTGGACAAACAGCTCGCAACTCTTTTTATTTTTTAATTATTCTTGCTATAATTTCATTTCTATTTGTTAGATACTATTCACCTGTATTGCTCAATATATCTATTGATTCAGCCAGTATCTTAGAAAAAAGCAATGAATATTTATATTTACGGTCGATTGGATTTTTCTTTGTTTTTACAAACATAGCTTTTCGCTCTTTATACATAGGTATTGAAAAAACGCGAGTCATTATTTATGCCACAGTTATAATTGCCGGAATAAATATTATTCTGGATTATTTTCTCATTTTTGGTAAATTTGGTTTTGAAGAAATGGGAATAAGAGGAGCTGCATTGGCTTCTGTTATTGCAGAGTTAGCAGGAAGCATCTTTTTATTAAGCTACAGTTTAAGTAGAAAATATTTGAAGAAATACTGGATATTCAAATACTCATCATTTTCGCTCAATTTGTTTAAATCCATATCTAAAACAGCTCTTCCGGTAATGCTGCAAAATTTTGTTTCACTTAGTGGATGGTTTATCTTCTTTTTGTTTGTTGAGAAAATGGGTGAGCATAATTTAGCTATCTCAAACATAATTAGAAATGCATATATAGTTTTATTGATTCCCGTATGGGGATTTGCTGCTGCTTCAAATACACTGGTAAGTAACACAATAGGCAAGAACAAGCATAGAGAAGTTTTACACTTAGCATTTAAGATTGCAGGCTTATGTTTCGTTGTTGTTCTATTTTTTGCTGTTGTTAGTCTTGGTTTTGCAAAAGAAATAATGTCTATTTTTACAAATAATCAAAGTTTAATCAATGATTCAGTTCCCGTATTTTATATAGTTACAGGCTCTTCTTTGTTTATTGCTATTGGAATAATTTTGTTTAATGCGGTTTCGGGAACAGGAAGAACTCTTGTTGCATTATTTATTGAAACCGGTGTTATTTTAACCTATCTGCTTTATGTTTGGCTAAATTCAAACATAACAAATAACAGTATTGAAATGGTTTGGACAGCCGAATATGTTTATGGTTTCTCTTTAGGTTTGGTTTCATTGCTTTATTTAATCTTTGGAAAATGGGGAATGAAGAAAATATAAAAGTCATGCTAAGGTGACATCTAAAAATTCATTTGCTTTTTAACTATCTGATTTGTTAATTTGTTTCTATTGAGAATATGACGTATTGACAAAAGTTATACATTACTTTATTACATAAAAACACAGCTATGCAAACAGCTCAAAAGAAACTATCCAATCTCTTTTATCTTATTTTAGGATTACCTGCAACGGCAATGGGATTTGGATTATCAATTCAAATTATGGTTCTAAGTTGGATACTTCGTACAAAATACGGACTTGATATTCACGAGATTGGAATTGTGTGGGCTGCCGGACCAATAGCAGGTATTTTAGGACAACCTTTAGTAGGTTTAATAAGTGACAAAGTTTGGTTTCTCGGAGGCAGAAGACGCCCCTTTATTATTGTTGGAGGTATTTTAACAGCATTGTCTATTCTGGCTCTTACAAGTATTGATTTAATTAACTCATCACTAGGTATAGGCAGTCTGCTTGCCGTTGCAATTACTGTTGCTTTAACTCTTGATTTGTCAATAAATATAAGTTTCAATCCAACACGTGCGATAATTGCCGATGTTACACCCGAAGGACAGGCAAGAACAAAAGGCTATACATGGATGCAATCAGTTTCAAACTTATTCGGGAGCCTTGCTTACTTAACAGGTGCTTTACTTGATAATTACATTTTAATCTACGTCGGTGTAATAATAATATTATTGTTCTCTATTGTTCCATTGTTTTACATTGAGGAACCTCGTCAACTTGTAAAAGAAGAACAAGACGAAAATAAAAGAACTCAAACTAACTGGTTAGAGCTTTTCAAAATATATTTTGCTCATGGTTTTTCGTGGCTTGGTATTCAAACAATGTTTATTTACCTATTTGCTTTTCTTGAGCAACGCCTTACAGTTGTTGATGATAATGCATTAGGTAGCATTCAGGGTTGGGCATTTTTTATATTAAACGCAGTAGGTGCATTTTTACCTATACTACTTTTACAGCCTCTCACTAAACTAATTGGTCAGGTACGAACACAACAAATCTCTGTTTTCACAATGTCACTTGCTTATTTTGCAATTGCTTTATTTGCAAAATCAGCAATAGTATTATACGTTTTTTTCATCATATTAAGTATTGGCTGGTCTGCAGTTGTAAGTTTACCTTTTGCTATTATGAGTGAAAATGTTGACAAGCAGAAGATGGGATTCTTTATGGGAATATTTAATCTTTCAGTAGTAATTCCTCAGCTTATTGCAAGTTTTGTAATTGGATTTTTTATTCAATCCTATATTAAATCATATGCAGGAATTGCTTTCATAATTAGTGGTTCAGCTCTGCTTATATCAGCTATTTTGTGGGGTATCGTTAAAGAGCCGGTAACCGGAAAAGATTAGGAAGATGAGAGGCGACAAAAGATTATATGATTTATTTAACAAGCTGGGCATAGCAGTAGAATATCACAAACATCCTGCAGCTCCTACCATTGAGGAAGCACAAAAACACTGGGAAGGTATTGATTCAACCCATTGTAAAAATTTGTTTTTCCGAAATCACAAAGGGAATAAACATTATTTAGTAATTTTACACTATAAGCAACAGCTTGTAATACGTGACCTTGAGCAGAGGCTTAAGCAAGGTAAGATTAGTTTTGCATCCGATAAAAGACTTGAAAAATATTTAGGATTAAAAGCAGGCTCTGTATCCCCTTTTGGTTTAATCAATGATAAGGAAAACCATGTCCATTTGTTTATTGATAAAGAACTAAAGAAAGCAAAACGATTAAGTTTTCACCCCAATATTAACACAGCATCTTTAATAATTTCTTTCAATGATTTTATTAAGTTTCTTGATAATTCCGGAAACTCATATGAGTTTATCGAATTGTATTAATGAAACATATATCTCTCGTCGCCTGCAATCCGGCACACGTCAGACATAGAAGAAAGCTATATCCCGGGCTAAAAGGTTTTTCTTATTCATACAAATAATAGAAACAAAAAACCGGAAACTAAATAATTAGTCTCCGGTTTTAAATATATTTTAATTTAAGAATTAACGAGAAATCACAACTCTCTTAGCAATTCTTGAACTTCCGGCTTCAATAGCAACAAAATAATTTCCTTCAGCTAAAGCTGAAACATCAGCCTTTGTAGAATGTTGACCAATACCCTGGAAACCTTCATTTAAAGTCATAACACGCTGACCTCTGGCATCAACAATATTAATTACAACATCCGAAGCATTTGCTACTTCATAATCTAAGGTAATGAAGTTTGTAGCAGGATTAGGATAAGTTGCCAATTTGACACCATCAATAAATTCCATTTCATTAATACCTATTACATCCATATCAACAACAGGGAAAATAGCGAAATCAATATCAAGACCTTGCCATGCTTCCAAAATTGTATGCCAAACACCATCAGACCACATTTCCCATGAAAGAGCACTTCCTCCTGCATCACCGTCTGTTGTTGTTATTAAAGAAAATACTGATAAAATAGTAGTATCATTCTCAAAGCAATTTGTCATGTCAATACCAACTACATAATGCTCATTAACGGTAACAGCTGTGTCAAACATTGCAACAGTATAAGCAGTTGTGTCAATATCATCATATAAAATTGTATGTGAAGCTAAAATGCCATCAGGAGAATCGTCGGTAAATGACCATAGGTTAAAATCAATACTACCATTAGTAGCAGGAGTTTGATTATCGCCTTTTACAGGGAATAGCATTAAACCACCTTCAACATTATATGTCTGAGTTGGAGTATATTCCTGAGCTTTTGCCAAGTCTAAATATGTATTAATACCGGCAACAAAACCACCATTATTAGAAACGGTGTAATATGTCATACCTTCGTTATTCCAGTTTGGAGGCATAAGAGTATCAGTAACTTCTTTGTTTAAGTTAAGATTGAATTTTTCCATGTTAACATGTACAGCCTGTCCAACATTACGTTGGCCAAATGTAAATGCTGCAATTAACATTAAAGCAAATAATAAGTTTAATTTTTTCATTTTAAATAGTTTAAATTAATAATTTTATTTTTTTGCAAATATACAAATAAGTTTCATTGATATTGCAAATTATTATTCAACAACTTTTCTAACAACATCAATTATAGTACCGTCAACCCATTTTATTGCTGCAACAATATCGTCACCGGTTTTTGGTTTTACAGGTTTTCCGCATATCTCTTCTGCTTCATTCTTCAATTCAGAAATAGTTTTAATTGGTAATCCTGAGTCTTTTACTTTTTCAATCAAATCAGTTCGCAAAGGATTTATTGCTATTCCTCTTTCTGTAACTATTACATCTATCAATTCGCCAGGCCCGCATAAGGTTGTAACCTCATCGGTAATTATTGGAATTCTGTCTCTGAAAAGAGGAACAGGTAGAATAACTGTTTTTGAAAATAAGCAATTTTGCCAGCCACCAATACCATGAAGAAGCAAACCGTCGGAATGAGTAACAACATTAGCATTGAAATTAACATCAACTTCAGTTGCACCTAAGATTACTACATCAACCAATTGAGCAAAATTTCCTTTCCCATGGTAATTATAACTTGTAAATGGACTGGTCCATACATGCCCAGGATTATCAGCCATTGACCGCACACCATCTAAATCAAATGTTTGTCCGTCGAGTATGTAATCAACAAGTCCCTCTTCGAGCATAGAAACGAGATACTTATTACTTCCTCCTCGTGCGAATCTTGCTTTTATACCTCTCTCCTTCATTATAGATTTAAAATACTCCCCAACAGCCAGAGAAGTACCTCCTGCACCACTCTGGAAGCTGAAACCATCATGGATGATTCCGGTTACATCACAAAATTTTGCTGTTAGCTCAGCCAAGAGGAGTCTGTCGGGACTCTTAGTAATTTTCGTAGTTCCGGAAATAATTTTTTCAGGTATTCCAACTTTGTCCATAAGAACGGTATAATCGACATAATTGCCTTGAATCTGCCAAGGTACACAAGGAAACTCAACCATTTTATCAGTTACAACAATAACTTTCTCTGCATATTCTGAATCTGCCAGAGCAAAACCAAGCAGACCACTTGCCGATTGCCCGTATAAGCCGTTTGCATTTCCAAAGGGATCGGCACAAGCCGCACCAATAATGCTAATATCAATTTTAACCTCACCATCCTGAACGGCTTGATATCTTCCTCCATGCGAGCGAAGTATGGCCGTTTTGCTCATCTTACCATGTGAACAAAAGCGTCCTAAAGCCCCATTCATGCTACCTTCGATATGTGAGATTGTACCATCTTCAAGATACTTAATCAAATGCTCATGACATGGAAATGAAGCAGAAGGAAACCATCTTAGATTTTTCACACCCAATTCATGAGCAATATCAAAAACAATATTCGCTATTAAATCGCCATTACGAAAATGATGATGAGTTGAGATTGTCATTCCATCTTTCAGTCCACAGTTTATGAGAGCTTGTTTAAGACTTTCCACTTGTTTATTACCATCATCAGGGAAATTAGCACAAGATTTAATTGTAACTGCATGTTTCTTTCCTTCCGGAATATATTTACCAACACCTTTATAAGGAATAGCAGGCTCACCGTTTATTTTTTCAGGAACCATTCTTCCCGCTGCATTTTTTACTAACTTCATATGTTCTTTCATTTCAATTCAATTTATTTATTCACGGTCAATCCAGTTCTCTTCCAACATTCCGAGTTGTATTGCAAGATTAATAGTTGTTTGAGCTCTTTTAACAACAGGAGGGTCAATCATCTTTGAGCCCAATGATACTACACCCAATCCTTTCTGCTCAGCAATGATAAAGGCTTTAACAATTTTTGCAGCTTTATCTATTTCGTCTTTTTCAGGAGCAAAGCTATCATGAATTACCTGAATTTGACGTGGATGAATACATCCCATTCCCTCAAAACCGAGTGATTTGGAAACTCTTACATTTTCTCTTAATCCATCCATATCTGCAACATCAGAGAATACTGAATCAATTGCCTGCACACCTGCTGCTTTACAAGCATTAACTATTCTGGTTCTTGCATATAATGACTCACTTGCCTCTTTTGTACGTTTCGTACCCAAGTCGGCAGTAAAATCCTCAAGGCCTATTGCGAGTGACACAACATTATCCGATGCAGTTGCTATTTCAAAAGCCTTCTCAACACCTAATGCAGATTCAATAATTGGCATATACCATGTGGGTTGCTTAATATTATGCTTTCGCTTAATTTTTTCCACTTCAGTATCAAGTTGCTTGATATAATCAGCATCTTCGCATTTTGGTACTAACAATAAATTAACATTATGAGGAATAAGATATTCCAAATCCTCAATTCCCATTTTTGCCTGATTAATACGAACCATTCTCTCGGCACCATAAAGGTTTAATGCTCTTAAGGCATTGCGAACTAAGAAACGTGCCTCCTGTTTTTTTGAAAAAGCAACAGAATCTTCGAGATCGAATATTAAACCATTTGGTTTATGGACACCTGCATTTAACATCATGCTGGGTGAATTACCGGGAAGATACAAGCGTGAGAAACGGAATTGATCTTTCTTTGAAGCATATGAGTTTACCGGAAGAAAATCAGGCAAATACTCTTTGCCGGTATTAATTAGTTGCTTAACAGCTGCTTCGGTGCGAGCCATAATAACAAATGGTAAAGCTCCTTTATCCTCAATGCTTAATTCGCAATTATCAATATCAAAAAACTCTAATATTGAATTAAGTAACTTAATAATCGAATCTCCATAAACAACTTTAACTTTACTTTGTAGATTAATAACTATACCGCCAGTCTCTTTTAATTCAAGAGAAACAAAACAATCGGAACGAACCTTATCGCCTTTATTACCTGCAAACGAAATTTTATTATTCATAATTTTAGTTTATATTCTTTACTCATGTAAACATGTAAGTAATTAATTGGCAAATATAATACAAGTTAGAATGAGAATATTTATTATTTTACAGAAATAATTTGCTAATATCAGGTCTCAATTTTCCGGAAAGTGTAATAATCACAAAATAAAATCGTCACAAGCAACATATAAGACTATTTACTACTAAAAATCATGTACTTTTACAAAAAATTTAAAACTTAAAACTATGAATAAACACGTATCTTCTTTAGCAATTATCGGCGTAATAGCATTAGTAGTTATTATTTTCTTTGGCAGCAGCATGTTCTACACCTTACAACCAGGCGAACGTGGTGTAATATTTCGCAAATTTTCGTCAGGACTTGACAAAGAAAATATTTACCAACCCGGATTTCATATTATTGCTCCATGGAATGAATTATTTATTTATTCTGTAAAAGAACAGATTAAAGATGAAACCATGGACATTCTTGATAAAAACGGACTTAAAGTAAATGTTGATATTACAGCTCGTTTTAATCCTATCTTTAATAAAATTGGTGATTTACATGAGATTTTCGGACCAGAGTATATTAGCAAATTAGTTATCCCAGAGGTACGTGCATCTGTACGAAAAGTTATGGGAAGATATACAGCCGAAGAAATCTATTCAACTAAAAGAAAAGAGGTTGAAGAATTGATAAAGACTGAGACCGAAAATATCCTTTCCAAAAACTTTATTCTTTTAAGAACACTACTTATTAGGTCGATTAACTTACCTACAAAAATAAAAGAAGCTATTGAGTTAAAATTAAACCAAGAACAAGAATCACTTGCTTACAAGTTTAGAATAGAAAAGGCAACTAAAGAAGCCGAGAGAAAAAGAATTGAAGCTGAAGGTATTGCTGCTTATAACAAGATTATTAACTCAAGTTTAACAGACAAGATTTTAAAACAAAAAGGTATTGATGCAACTTTAGAACTTTCTAAATCAAGTAATACCAAAACGATTGTTATTGGAAGTGGTAAAGACGGTTTACCATTAATTCTTGGAAATAACTAAGTTGAAAGAAAAATCTCAGTTACTTTGAAACTAATCATTCATGCCGGCATATGCAAAAGGTTCTCTTTATTATAAATCCTATTTCAGGAACAAATACTAAAGAAAATATAATTACAGAAATAAAGAATGTATTTGAAAAAGCAAATATACTCTATAAAATTGCCTTAACTGAATATAAAGGACATGCCACTATTATTGCTGAGGAGCATATAAATACTTTTGACACGATAGTCGCTGTAGGTGGTGATGGAACTGTTAATGAAGTAAGTAAAGCATTAGTTGGTAGTACCTGTACATTTGGAATCATTCCGGCAGGCTCGGGAAACGGTTTGGCACGAGCTCTGAAAATACCTATGAGCTACAAAAAAGCTATTGAAATAATTCTTAGATGTAACACAAAAAAAATAGATACCTGCTCAATTAACAATAATTATTTTGTAAATGTAGCAGGTATTGGTTTTGATGCCCGGATTGCCGATATATTTTCGACTCAGAAAAAACGAGGATTTTTTACTTATGTAAAACTTGTATTTGAAGAATTATTAAATATAAAAGAATCTGAAATAACTTTTGTATTCGATAATAAAACTATCACAAAAAAGATAGTTCAAGCAAATTTTGCAAATTCAAACCAATTTGGGAATAATGCTTTTATCTCACCTGATGCAGAGCTGAGCGACCAATTATTAGACATTGTGATTTTAACTAAGTTCCCATGGTATAGTAGTATTAGTTTAGCCATTAAGCTTTTCAAAGGTTCAATTTACACTTCAAGATACATAAGTCATTATCGTACTAATGAGGTGATGATCCCGGATTTACATGGATTAAAAGCTCAGATTGATGGCGAAGCTATTAATCTTAACGAACCGCTTATTGTTAAGATTAATCCTCTTTCGCTTAATGTAATAAACTAAGTTAGTCATATGCTTTACAGGATAATATTAATACAGGGCAAACTCATACTTTTATATCTAACACTTTTAGTAGATAGGCTTCATTCCATCCTGCTTTAAGTCTTTTGCCAGCAATGCCCTGCTTTTCAG
>JANTGP010000089.1 GCA_024762835.1 Bacteroidota bacterium | reverse complement strand
ATCCTTTTATGATTCAAATGAACCTAATTCAGGAACCGGAGGTGGTATACGTGTTGAAAACTCAGAGATAGACCTGTTTAATAATATAATTAGTTATAATGATGGTCTTGGCGGTGGAGGTATTTCCGCTTCAAATACATCTCAAATAAATTGTACAAATAATACAATAAGTGGCAATTACTCTTTTATTGGAGGAGCGGTAATTTTAGATAGTGCAAATGCCTCATTTACCAATACAATAATGTATTATAACAACTCTCAGATTGGAGGTCAAATACTTAATTTAAGTTCAGTTCCTATTCAGATAGATTTGCTTAATTGCAATATTGAAGATGGACAAAATGGTATTACTGATCTCGATGTACTTCATACAGGTATATATACTAACAATATTGATATTGCCCCATATTTTGTTGATGAAGAAAGTTTTAATTTTGAGCTTCAATTTCAATCTGCATGCATTAATGGGGGAACACCGGATACTACCGGATTAGGTATTCCTCAATATGACATTACCGGCAAGCAAAGAATAATAAATGACACAATAGATATTGGAGCTGTTGAGACAACTCAAATTGGAACATGTGGTAACATAACAGAAAATACCGTCTGGGATGCAGATACAATCTGTGTTGCTTGCGACATAATGGTAAAGGACAGTGCCACATTAACAATTAACCCGGGCACGGTTGTTGAATTTCTTGGTTCATACAAATTAAACATACAGGGAAATCTTGTCGCAGAAGGTACACCAACTGATTCAATTACTTTTACTGTTGCTGATACAACAGGCTTTTCTGATTATGAAAAGATAGATGGTGGCTGGCAAGGTATTCATTTTGACAATGGACCATTAGGTGCATATGGTGATATGAACGATAACGACAGTTCTATAATTAGTTATTGTAATATAAACTATGGAAAAGTTGTGAATAATTATATTGATGGTTTTTCTAATCTACTTGAAGAAATAGTAGTGCCAAATGGTATATCTAACGATACTTTAGAATTAGGTACTTTATTAAATATTGATACTCTTTTTGATAAAGGGGGTGCGATATATGTAAATAATGTGGCAAAATTAAAGATATCTAACTCCTTAATTAGCAACAATAAAGCTTATGCAGGAGGTAGTATCTACTGCGAAAACAACGCTTCACCTGAAATATCAAATACCAAAATATGTAATAATGAAGCTAAAACATTCGGGGGTGGTTTATTCTTAACTGCATCCTCACCCAAGATAAAAAATTCATTAATTTGTAATAATTCGGCCATTGAACAATCTGGTGGCGGAATATCTTGTTATTATTCAATGCCTGAGCTTACCAATCTTACTGTAAGCAATAATTATGGGTTGTATCAATCAGGTTTGGTATTTATTGGTTCTACTCCGATTATAAAAAATTCTATTTTCTGGGGTAATTCAAGCATAGATTCTGATTATCCTGTTATTCAGATTGATAGCATTCAGACTGATACAATATTAGTTGATACAATAACTAATATCACCTACTCCAATATCCAAGGATATTCAGGTGGTTTAGGAAATATTAGCTCATTACCATATTTTAACTCTCCTAGTTTAGGCATTGGTTCTCAATTTAATGGATTATCTGCCGATTGGTCACTTAATGGTGAGTCGAATTGTATTAATGCCGGTACACCTGATACTAGTAATCTGGATATTCCAATAACTGATTTGGGTGATAATGATAGAATACAAAATGACACGATTGATATTGGTGCCTACGAAACACTAAGAATACCGGGTTGTACAAATCCTATCGGTATAAATTTCAATCCGGCTGCAAATTATGATGATGGCAGTTGCGAATTCTCAGGTGAAGATTGCTGGCAGGCAATAAACTACGGTACAGTTAATGATCCTGCAATAAGTGGGGTATTGTTACCAAATCTCGACAAATGGGCATATTTCACAATAAATACTAATTATAAATATGTTACTGTTTCTCTTTGTGGTTCTAATTTCGACACACAACTGGAGGTTTATGAAGATTGTGACTCAATAAATTATATTGCATACAATGACAACTCTTGCGGAATGAGGTCAGAACTAACTATTGATTCATTGTCTTCAGGTACATATTATGTAAGATTGTTGGGAATTGGGAATTCAAACGGAGCATACGAATTGGAAATAACAGGTACAGAAATGCTAAATGCAACTCTGGCCGCAACACATATTTCATGTTTTGGTTATAGCGATGGCGAGATTAATATGACTATTACAGGCGGTACCCCTCCATACACTATCGATTGGTCAAACGGAATGACAACAGAAGATTTGCTAAATGTTGTTGCAGGAACTTATACCGTTACTATTACTGATACAGAGAACACTTCATATATTAATGCTACTACTCTAGTACAGCCCGATGCACCCACACGAACATATAACATTAAAAATATAGTTTGCTATGGTGATTCTACCGGAGAAATAAACCTTTCAATAAGTGGAGCAAACGCCCCCTATACGTTTGAATGGACAGGTGGAGCTACTTCCGAAGATATTACACAATTAATAGCCGGGTCATATATTGTAACAATAACAGGCGATGATGGATGTATAATTAATGATACAACTGTTGTATCCCAAAACAATCTGATAGTTCCAACTTTCGACATTGAACATGTATCTTGCTTTGGTGAGTCGGACGGCGATATTGACCTTAGTGTAACAGGAGGGATTTCACCATATAGTTACGAATGGACATTTAGTTTCGATACTACTTTTGCAGAAACAACAGAAGATCTGCATATACTTGCTTACGGAACTTACAGCTTGACAATTACAGATGACAGTGCATGTCAGGTTAATGATATTGCTGTAGTTTATGAACCTGATTTACTTGAATTGTCTATTACTGGTACCAATGTTAGTATTTTTGGAGCATCTGACGGAATATCCGATTTAGAAGTTACTGGTGGAGTTCAACCATATTCATATCTATGGTCAAACGATTCTACAAGTCAGGATTTAACCGGAATACCTGAAGGAACTTATTATGTTACAGTTACTGATGACCATTCATGCAATGCAACAGGCTCAATTTACATATCTGAACCATTATCAACTATTACACAATCGATTAATTTACCTCAGGACTGGAGTATTTTCTCAACTTATATTATTCCCGATAATCCTGATATATCGGATGTACTTTCAAATATAGTTGATAGTGTAATAATTGCTAAAGATGGTAACGGACAAGTGTACTATCCGGCTTACGGAACTAATCAAATCAACGATTTAACAATTGGGGCCGGTTATTATATTAAAATGCTTAACCCTGAAACATTGGATATTGAAGGTACATCTGTTATTCCTGAGAATACTCACTTAACAGTTAATCAGGGATGGAGTATCTTAGGTTATCTCCGTCACCCTCCGGGACCAATTGCTGATATGCTCTCTGATATAACAAGTGAAATAGTTATAGTAAAAAGTGGAAGTGGAATGATTTACTGGCCGGATTATTATGTAAATACTATTGGGAGCATGACACCTGGTGAAGGATATAAAATAAAGATGAAATCAACTCAGACCTTAACATATCCATCTAATAATTACAGTTCGGCAAAGATAAGGTCTACAACACCAATACCTGGATTCTATTTAGTTAATAAGAATTCTGATAATAATATGACTCTTTGCATACCGGTAGATGCATGGAATATCTTACCCGAAATTGGAGATGAAATAGGCGTATTCAATAATTATGGCGATTTATTTGGCTCATGCGTTTATACCGGTAATAATTCAGCTCTAACAATTTGGGGTAACGATGAGCTTTCCTTTGCTACAAACGGTTTTCATGAAGGAGATGAGTTAATAATAAATTTATGGCATAAAGCAAGTAATTCAACTGAGATACTGACTGTAACTGATTGGATTGAGGGAGATGAATATTACTCAAATAATAAAATATCAATTGTAAAAAGCATTAATCAAACATCAGCAATTAATCAACAATCATCAGCAATTCTATATCAAAATATACCTAATCCTTTTTCAAAAGAGACAGAAATACGATTCTATTTACCTAATGATACTAATGCAGAAATACAAATCTATAATGTATTCGGTGAACTTATAGAAACTATTGTTTCACAGAAATTTAGTGCAGGAATGCATTCTATCATATTTAATCCTAAAAATTATGCATCCGGTAATTATTATTACAAAATAATTACAAAGGGATATGTAGCAACAAAGAATATGAATATTATTAAATATTAATATGATAAGATTAATAATGAAAAATAAAATGAAAATCTTAAAAACTACAATTATGAATATATTTAAATTAGAGAATTATAAAATAGCTGCATTAATTGTCTTTTTCATGTTAATATTAGGAAATTTAAATATTAGTGCACAAAATATGAATGTGGACGCAACCGAGGGTGATTATCCTGATAAAGTAAAAATAACATGGGAGTTTACCGGGTTTGGAACAAATCCAAGTTCGGTTGAAATTAAGCGTGATGGCCAACAAATTGGTCTTGTACAGAATAATATCATTCTGTACTATGATGACAATGACGCTATTCCCGGAGTAATTCATTTGTACGAAGCTATTCCTCACAATAGCTCAGGAAATGTTATTTCGGCAAGTAACACAAGTGATTATGGTTATGTTTATCCAAACGGAAGCATAAGTGGAACTGTAACAAGTCCCTATGGTGCCGGAGTTGAAGGCGTAATTGTTGAAGCTGAAGGATGGGTTACAGATGGGAATTTTACAGGCTTATATGCTTTTTATGATACCACAAATGAGCAAGGTGAATACTCTATCGATAATATTTATTATTACGATGAGGCAACTTTTACAATCAGCCCTAATAAAACGGCACATAGCTTTACCCCAAGCTCTAGAAGTAAAACATTAAGTACAATGGGACCAACACAGGCCTCAGTAAATTTCACTGACACTACTGTAATTACTATCAGTGGCGTAGTAACTTATGCAAATACAATTTGTCCTGTTGAAGGAGTAACAATATATTTAGACCAGAGCTCAACAGGAATAACAACAAACAGTTCAGGTGAATATGCCATTTCAATTAATGATATGGGAAATCATACCATTAGTTGTAAATATTTGCATCATAGTTTTTCACCAACTTCAATTACTATTAATGTTCAGGATGATATTTCAGGTATTGATTTTGAGAATACAGAAACAGATACACTCATGGTTACTCTACGAGGAGGATGTAATAATATTATTGTGGATAGTGCTCAAATTAAACTATCAACAACTTCATCATGCAGCTATAACGAAACATTTTATACAGATGCAAGTGGTATACTGTATGCGATAGTACCTGCACAGGAATATAACGTCCAATTAAATAATGTATATCCTTTTAATACAAATATTACCGATCAATTTGCATCACCAGTTACCATTGATTTAACTGAAAGGGATACAATTACTGAAATTATAACAGATACAACATATGTTACTACACCGGCAGATACAACAATATATGCTAATGGAGATACAATAATAACACCTGAAAGCACAACCATGTATACCGAAGGTGATGAAGTTTCAACTGCTGTTATGCCTCGTGTTGATTTTATCTACCATGCCGGTACTAATATTGAGATTTCTAATTTGCCTGACACTATTTGTGTACCCGGATATAATTCTGTTTATTTTATGATGCAAAATTTCACATATCCAATTATAATTCAAGTAAGCGAAAGCTATACATATAATAGTTATCAAACTACATGTTTTCTTGATACAGCTACAATTGATATTTATGATGATATAAGCGAAGCAGGGCAAACAAATGTACATCTGGAAGATGGGTATGGATTTTATGAGATTAATCCTCAACATATTAATCTAGCCGATGGAGGTGATCATCCCTATCAGCGAATGCTTCAGCTTGATATTGGCGACGATTCAGAATTTATCTGGGCTTTTATCGATGGGCACCAGCCTCGTACCCAGACATTTATTACCAAGACACCTGAATTACCATTTTTTGTTCTTCATGACCCACCTGGCGATGGAAGTTATAGTTCAATCTCTCAAGGAGCTTCATGGACAAGGACAAATTCCCTATCGGCAAGTTATGGAGGAGGAGGAGGCTTCTTTTGGGATGTTAAGGCAGGAGTTAAAGGGGGATCCAAATTGCTTAGAATAGAATTTGATGCATACGTGCAAAGCAAAGGCGAAATATTTATTGGAAGAGATAATAATAATAATACAACTGAAACAAGAACATATGAAGCTACCGAATCATTTGGCACAAGTTCTTCTAATTTATTAGTGGGCCATGATGGTGACGTGTTCGTTGGTGGCTCATTTAATATGGTTTATGCCCTAACAGACGTATTAGAATATGATGCCGATAATTGTGAAATATTAAGAGATACATCATTATCATGGGGTATGGATAGTATTCAAACAACTTATATTTATACAGAAGAGTTTATTTTGAATACACTTATCCCAAATCTGACAACATTACGTAATCTTGCCACAGGTGATTCTGTTGAGACTTACCAAAACTATATTGATGTTTGGAACCAAGTAGTTGACAATAATGCACAAGAACGTATTGAGGCATTTGAACCTGACACAACATATAATTATATTTTTGATTATGAATCTTATTCATGGGAAATTGATTCATTAAATCCAATAATTACAAATAACTCAGAAAACATCTCATTTAGTGGGGGCTCAAGTTATTCTAGCTCTACAACTATCGGTGAGTCAAAAACATCAACAGTATCTTATACGGTATATCTAAATGCAGAAGTTAGTATTGCTTTAGGATTCAATGCTCAAGTTGGGGGTCCTTATGTAAACAGTCAGGGAGGTGTAAAATTCAAATTCAATTGGTCAACTTCCAAATCATCCTCTTTTTCATATTCAGATAAAAAAACAATATCTTATCATTTAAGTGATGATGATACTGGTGATTATTTCTCAGTTGATATTGCGAAAGACAGGAGGTATGGTGTGCCTGTTTTCAAAACCGTTGCAGGAACATCCAGTTGCCCACTCGAAGAAGGAACTCAACCTCGCGATACTTGTCAAATTACTTTAGACTCTTATGTTGCTAATAATGTACCGGTAAACAGCTCAGCTGTATTTACTGTTCATCCTTTAAACTTAAGCCAAAGTGGCGAAACTAGAGGTTATTATATTGGTATGAATACAGCAAGTAATCTTGATGGAGCAATGATACGGCTTGGTGGACAACTAATAACTGCCGGTTCTATTTATTACAGTTTAGAACCAAATCAGAATTACTCTATTCCAATGACAGTAACACGTGGACCTCAGGCATATGATTACAATAATCTTGAAATTAGGATGTATCCATTTTGCTTTAGTCTCACAGAATACTTGTATGCTATTGGCCAATATACTGCTCATTTTGATGTACACTTCCAAACTCAATGCAGCTCAGTTAGTATATTCTCACCTATTGACAATTGGCTAGTTAACCAATCGGACAATAATGTAGTGCAAATTGTTTTAAGTGATTATTCAACCAACAATAGTTATCTTGAAAGCCTTATTATTGAATATCGAAGATATGGACAGGAGTGGAATATTGCAGCCATAATCGACGAGTCAGAGCTTACTCAACAGTATTATGATTATGCCTGGGATATAGCAAATATACCCGATGGTGCATATGAAATTAGAGCCAAAGCTATATGTGATTTTGGAACATCTACAGGTTACACATTCTCTACAATATCAAGTGGTGTAATCGACAGATATTCTCTCGATGTTTTCGGAACACCGGAACCTGCCGACGGGATACTCAATATTGGCGATGATATTTCGATAAGCTTTTCAGAAGATATTGAGTGTAACCTGGCTAGTACACCTCCCGAAATAACAATTACTAGAGATGACACAGGCGAAGAAATTGATATTGACTATACATGTTATCAAAATACAATAATAATTGAAGCCGATCCTTCAACTTATATTGATAGCCTCGAAGGAGTTCAATTAACAGCTTCTGTCACTAATATTCAGGATTTAAGTTATAATATGTTTACTGATATTGAGACATGGTCTTTTATTGTAAATCGAAGCCCTGTATACTGGAGTCCTCCAAATATAAGTGGAAGTGCTACCGAAGGCGAAAATGGATTATTCTCAGCAAACTTGGTAAATGAAGCCGGAATAACTAAAAGTTTTGTGATTTCTGATTATGCCGGTTGGCTCGTGCCGAGTTTGACCGGTGGAACAATTGTTCCGGGTGGTAACATCGAGATAGATTTCACAATAAGCAACTCTCTTACAAGTGGAGTCTATTACGATACTTTAATCTCAACAGTTGATGGAAGATCTTCATTGCTGTATGTAACAGTTTATGTATTAGACCCATCACCTTGGTCATTTATTAATACAGGAACAAACCATAGTATCTTTATTCCTTACAATGCTTTTAATTCTATTGATATAAATGATGGTGATTATATTGGTGTATTCTATGATTCATTAGGAACACAAAAATGTGGAGGTTATATCGTTTGGGATAGTGAATCAACAGCTATTTCTGCATGGGGAACAGAGTATGATAATTTTAACCAATCTTTAAATAACGGTTTTGCTGAGAATGAAGAATTTACATGGAAGGTTTACAAGGTTCAAACAGGTTATTCCTTTACAATTGTTCCAAGTTATGCTACTATAGATTTTCCAAATGCTGGCAATTACGTTCCAGACGGTTTAAGTGGAATATTAGGATTCTCTAATGTTAGTTTACCGGGATGTTTAGATCCATTTGCAATTAACTATAACCCAAATGCAACATTTGATGATGGTTCATGCATGTATAGTTACACTGCTGCACCATGGACAACAACTGTAACCGCCGAGAGTCATACAATAATAATATACAATGATGCAAACAGATACCTGATAAACGGCAATCCTATTGAAACAGGTGATTATATTGGTGCATTTTACAAGAAATCAGATGGCACACTTTCTTGTGGCGGCTATCTTAAATGGGATAACTTTACAAACAATCAAGCTATTACCGTATGGGGTGACAATGTTGACTATAATGGTTTTGCATCCGGCGAAGTATTTAAGTGGAAAGTGTGGAGCGGCTCTGAGGCTCATGAATATATGGGTTATCCTGTTTATAATATTAATGATTTTACTGAAGATGAAACGTTTGTTAATAATGGATTAAGTGGTTTGGATAGTATAATCACCAGACCATTCCAATCTATTCCTTTGGTTGGTCATCCAAACTGGAACTTATTTTCAACCTACATTGACCCTGATAATCCAACAGCAGAGTATATTTTTAGAAATTTGGAGCCAGATTTACAATTAGTTAAAAATGGAGCTGGACAAGCTTACATGCCCGAGTTTGGAGTTAATTTAATTGGCAGCTTAGAAATTGGCGAAGCATATCATTTAAAAATGTCTACAACAGACTCAGTTGTACTTCATATAATGGGTGACCCAGTTGATGCAGAAAACACCGTTCTTAATTTACCTGCAACATGGAGCTATTTGGGATATTTACATAGTATACCTCAACCTGTTACAGATATGATGAGTAGTATAGTAAATGACATTTATTTATTGAAAGATGGTTATGGTCAATCTTATATCCCACAATGGAATGTAAATAGTATTGGAAATATGCTTCCGGGCATGGGTTATCAAATAAAACTATTAAACGCACATTCATATTCTTATCCTGCCGCAAGTGCTGCCAAGTCAGTAAATCAAAATTCATCAGTGTTATCAGGTAAATTTAATTCAGCTATAACAAAAACTGATAATAATATGACATTGATAATTCCTGCTAAAGCCTGGGAAACATCACCAAGTGTTGGTAATAAAATCTTAGTCTATAATGATAATAATACTCTTGTTGGCTATGGAATCTATAATGGTAAGAATATAGCAATTACAATTTGGGGTAAAGATAATTTCTCTAATGATGTTACCGGAATGGAGAAAGATGAGAAATTTACCATTAAACTATTGAGGGCTAATGATAACCAAAATAGTGATGACGAGTTTATTTCATCTGAAGATGCTGAAATTATCACAGTTAAGAAATGGATTATCGGTGATGATTTTTATAAGGCAAACAAAGTTTCAATAGTTGATAGAATACAATTATCATCCTCTGATGACACTCCTCCAGTTTGTATTTATCAGAATGTGCCAAATCCATTTAAAGACAAAACAGAGATTAGCTTTTATCTGCCGGAAGATGCTTATGTCAGTATTTCTCTATACAATATGTTAGGAAAATTGATGGATCAATTAGTAGCAGAGGATTTTACAAAGGGAAAACATAGTATATATTTTATGGCAAAGAATTATGCATCAGGTACATATTTATATAAAATCACTGTCGGAAATTATACTGAAACCAAGCAATTAAGTATTATGAAATAGTATTGATATAAACTATAAAGAAGTTTGGCTTTTAAAGCTTAAGCCAAACTTCTTTACTACTAAGCCCATTTTTGAATATTATTAATCAATAATTGTTTAGCATGAGATTTCGTTTATTAGTTAAAATAGTATTTGCCGAAATAATACTTACTGTTTTCAGTGGAAGTATTATGGCACAGCCTTGGACATATACAATTACAAATTCCAATCATACAATAATCTTATTGAATGATGCGAACAATTATACAATTAATGGTCAGGCAATTCAAACAGGTGATTATATAGGAATCTTTTATGTTGATTCAACCGGAGACCTCGCTTGTGGTGGATATTTCGAATGGTATGACTTTTCACCAAATAATGAGTCTCTTGCAGCTTATGGAGCATTTGGAACTGATAACGGATTTGATGAAAATGAAGAATTTGTATGGAAAATATGGCAAGCATCAACAAATACCGAATTCATTGCAGAGCCATCATACAATATGGCCTTACCTGATAGCGGTTACTACAAATCAAATGGATTGAGCATGCTTCTTTCTTTAACTGCAACAACACAATCATCATCATCTCCATGGTCATATACTGTTACAAATTCAAATCATATTATAATTATTTTAAATAATGCAAACAACTACTTAATTGATAACCAGCCTATACAACCTGGTGACTTTATTGGAGCATTTTATGAAGACTCGCTTGGGAATCTGTCGTGTGGCGGATATTTCCAATGGTATTATTTTGCACCTAATAATGAATCAATGCCGGCTTATGGTGCTTTTGAATCTGATAATGGTTTTCAACCTGGTGAAGAATTTAGCTGGAAAATGTGGCGTGCTTCTGATAGTACTGAATTTGATGCAATTGCAACATATGATTCTAATTTGCCTAATCAGGAGTTCTATAATGTAAACGGATTAAGCCTTTTACAAAGCCTGATATCTCAAAGCTCATGCGATTCAGCTTATATTATAACACAAGCTGTTAGTGCCTCAGTATGCGACGGAGATAGTATAACTCTTTTTATTAATGCAAACGGTGGTACTCCTCTATCCTATTCATGGTACAAAGATGATGTTGAAATTGGTGTAAATAATGATTCATGCACAATTAATCCTGCAACAGTTGATACAGCCGGTAATTACTATTGCGTTGTTACAAATAGTTGCAGTTCAGACACAAGTAATATTGCAGTATTGTCAGTTTATTCAAACCCCGTAGTAAACCTTGGCAGTGATACAGCAATTTGTGATGGTGAAAGTTTAATTCTCGATGCAGGAATCCCGATAGCTATCGGGAACGATTTTATCTGGTCAACAAACGAGACTACTCAAACAATTACTGTATCAAATTCTGATA
>JANTGP010000088.1 GCA_024762835.1 Bacteroidota bacterium | reverse complement strand
CTCACCCAAATTTGTTTTATTGCTAAAACTGCTCTTTTGCATTATAAAGATAGAATTTTTCTGTATTTGAAACAAAAAACATAGTATTTGATATTGAGGCTAATGATGTAGATTTTATTCTTTTAAGTATTAATTCTCCATTTTAAAATTGTTTTACTATTATATAATATAACGTCAGTTCGATATAACTACATAAGATTTTCATTGTAAGGAAATAAGGTTTTTGCTATATTTAAGTATCTGACATTTAAATATTTAATGCACAAACCTTATTTCTCATGAACGATAAAATTTTCGAAATTTTTTTCTTAGTCGATGAGTTTTGTAAAGAATATGAATCAGTAAAAGAAGGCCATGTTTTGAATGAGCACATATCAAAACGTGTTAGAAATCGAAAGTTTAAGTTATCTGACAGTGAGGTAATTACCATTTTAATCATTTTTCATATCGGGCAATTCAGAAACCTTAAGCATTTCTATATCAATTATGTACAAAAACATTTAGACAAAGAATTTCCTGAAACGGTATCTTATAATCGTTTTACGGAACTACAAAAGAAAGCACTCCTGCCGATGTCTGTATTTCTTCAGTTTTGTTGTCTGGAGTAATGTACAGGTGTTTCGTTTATCGATTCAACCCCAATCAGGGTTTGTCATATCAAAAGAGAAAAGCAAAATAAGGTTTTCCAGGGATTTGCAGCCAAGGGCCAGTGTTCGATGGGATGGTTTTATGGTTTTAAACTCCATATTGTTATAAACGACAAAGGTGAGATTCTGGATTTCCTTTTTACCCAAGGCAATGTAGATGACAGGGAACCCTTGAAAAACAAAAATTTCCATGACAAAATATTCGGAAAACTCTTTGCCGATAAAGGATACATCGGCCAGAACCTATTTGAAAACCTTTTTGTTGACGGTATTCATTTGGTCACTAAAATCAGGAAAAACATGAAGAATAGCCTTGATGGACATGAATGACAAACTATTGCTACGCAAACGTGCTTTGGTTGAAACAGTCAATGATGAACTTAAAAATATTTGTCAAATCGAGCACACCAGGCATAGAAGTGTAGACAACTTCTTATCCAACTTAATCTCAGGACTAATTGCTTACTCTTTTCTTCCGAAAAAACCTACTTTGAAAATGGAAATAATTGATGAAAACAAAATTGCTAAAGCCGCTTAGGTCGAACTGACGTTAATATAGATATAATGAAAATGATTTATAAATTCAAATTGAAATAAGAAATATGTAGATCAATTGCACTAAGCAAACTTTTTATAGTTTTCTTTTTAGCTAATAGATAAAAATTTATATTTGCCTGTTCTTAATAAATCTATTCTTCAGTTTTTGGAATTAAACAAAAAAAATAAAGATATTTTAATACTCCTTAAAAAAGGAGACATGGCAGCATTCGATGCCATTTTTAACAAGTATTGTAATAAATTACATGGTTTTGTGTTGAGATATGTAAAACGGGAAGAAGATGCCGAAGAGATTGTTCAGGAAGTTTTTATTAAAATATGGGAAACCAGGACAAAAATTGATATTTATTCATCGTTCGAATCGTTCCTGTTTACGATAGCTTATAATGCTACAATAAGCTTATTACGAAAAAGGGTGACCGAGAAAAAATCATTTGAATATTTAAAATCAGTACAACAGTTTAAAACAGTAGAAAATGTAATTGATGAGTTGCATTATAAAGATTTAAAAAATAAACTGGAATCTTTATTAAATCAGCTAACACCTCGCCAAAAAGAAATTTATATTCTAAGCCGAGAAGAAGGATTGACTCATAGCGAAATAGCATCCAAATTAAATATTTCAGAGAATACAGTTAAAAATCATCTTGTGTCTTCTCTTAAATTTATAAGAAAGCAGATGGATAATAGCTTGATTACCAGTCTTCTATTTTTGTCCTTGTTCTTATAACAAAAAACTAAATTTTTATATAGTCCTCTTTCCCTTGTTATTCGTATTATAAATAGATTATGAACATAGTTTAGTGTTAGTTAGTTTTAGTGTGCCTCTTTGAATTATCAGGAGGCACCTAATTTTATTGAAATGAAAAAAGAAATATTAGAAAAATTTTTAAATAATAGTTGTACTGAAACCGAATTTGAGGAAGTTGTGCAATGGGTAAAAACAAAAGCCCATAGCAAAAAAGGCAGAGAATTGGTATTTGATGACTGGAAATCATACCAACCATTAGGCAATAATAATAAACACAGTACATTACTAGATAAGATACATCATGAAATAAACCTTCGACATTATAGAAATAAGAAGAATGATGTATTGTTGCTAAAAAGAGCAACAACCTGGTTAACCAGAGTTGCTGCTATTTTAATGTTACCTGTACTTGGAGTTTTGTTATATATGATATCAAACAGAAATCTTGAAATAGAAGGATTTGCAGAAGCTGCTATTGATACTATTGAAATTGTTGCACCTGTTGGATCGCGCACAATAGTACAATTATCCGATGGTACAGAAGTTAATCTGAATTACGGTAGTAAAATTAGATACCCAAGAACCTTCAAAGGAGATAAAAGGGAGTTGACATTAGTTGGTGAAGGATACTTTGATGTAGCTACTAATCCTCAAATGCCATTTGTCGTTAATACAAATAAATTGAATGTTAAAGCAATAGGTACAAAATTTAACGTCCAGGCATATCCAGACAACGATGAAATAGGAACAACACTGGTTGAAGGGAAGGTTGTTATCGAGGAAAAAATGGAAAGAGGTGAGTATAAAACAATTGGATTAATGGAGCCCAGACAACATGTTAGTTATAACATAAATACTGGTAAAATTATTTCTACAAAAGGAGATGTAGCAAAATATATTGACTGGATAGATGGTAAACTTGTGTTTGACAATGAACCAATAACCAAAGTTGTACAAAGACTCGAACGAATGTTTAATGTTGATATTGAGGTTGCTGATGATATTAAGGATTATACATATACTGTTACATTTGTCAATGAATCTCTTAACCAAATACTCGATCTTATGACGAAAGTCACCCCTATAACCTATGAAATAACTGAAAGAAAGAAACTGGCTGACGGGACATTCTCGCAACAGAAGATAATTATAAAAAAACAGAAATTGAAATGAAAATTCTAGATATTATTTGCTGATAAAACTTTACTTAATTAAAAACACCAGGGAAATGTTGGCCCATTTCCCTGGATTCCTTAATCAACCTGTAATTTTTAAAGGTTAATATCTAATATAAGACAGTACAAAAGTATGAAAAAAACGGAGTGTTTTATTCTGGAATCTAAATTTCCTGTAATAATTAAACTATTAAGAATAATGAAACTAACTATTCTGCTCTTATCAATTACAGTTTTTAATGTATTGGCAAATAATACATATTCTCAAACAAAACGCCTTAATCTTAATATAGAACGTAGTACTGTAAAAGAGGTGCTTAAAAAGATTGAAGAACAAAGTGAATTTTATTTCATGTACAGTGAAAAATTAGTTGATATTACCAGGGAAGTAACTGTAATCGTTTCTAATCAAACAATTGATGAAATATTGGGTGAATTATTTAAAGGGACTGATGTTAAGTATATTGTGAATAACAATATTATTTTACTTACCACTCCAAAAGTGTTTCAAGAAAATCAAAAAATTATTCAGCCTCATGTTGTTTCCGGGAAAGTTACAGATAAAGAAGGCATCCCATTGCCAGGGGTTTCAATTGTTGTAAAGGGAACCACAAAAGGAGTAATTACAAATACTGATGGAAACTATACCATTAATAACGTAACAGAAGATGCAATTTTACTTTTTTCGTTTATTGGGATGAAAAAACAAGAAATTCCAGTTAAAAGTAGAAATACTATTAATGTTGTGTTGGTAGAAGAAACAATTGGTATAGAGGAAGTTGTAGCTATAGGTTATGGAACACAAAAGAAAGTTAGTGTTACGGGTGCAGTTACAAGCCTGAAGACTGATGAGATGACACAAATTCCTTCAAGCAATATATCTAATCTTTTGGCAGGTAGGGCTCCTGGTGTGCAAGTGGTTAACAGTTCAGGCTTTGTCGGTTCTACTTCAACAATTGAGATAAGAGGCAAAGGATCATGGAATGCAGAACCCCCTTTATTTGTTGTTGATAATATTATAATATCTAAAGAAAGTTTCGATGCTCTGGATCCCAACGAAGTAGAAAGTATTAGTTTTTTAAAAGATGCTGCAACGTCGGCAATATACGGTGCACGTTCGGCAGGAGGTGTAGTTTTGGTAACCACTAAAAAAGGAGAATCAGGAAAAGCAAAATTTAATTTTAAAAGCTCATATTCATTTCAAAAGCCTACCAGGCCTTTACAGACCTGGACCGCTCTGGAAGAACTAATCTATTGGAATGATAAAGCCGAAACAATGGGGTGGGCTACAAAATTTGGGCCTGCTGCTTACGATTATTATAATAATAACAATATTACAGGTTACGATATCAATGACATTATTTGGAAGAATCCATCCACACAGCAGTACAATCTTAGCATAGCCGGAGGCAACGAAAATATCAGCTATTTTATTTTAGGTGGTGCAAATATTAATGAAGGATCATACGACAACACTAATTACGACAGGTATAACTTCAGGACCAACGTTACCGTTACGTTGAATGATTATATGGATGTTGATGTGAATATAAGCGGGTATCAAACCAACCTGAATATGTTTTGGGCAGGTATTACACCTGATAACAGCACAGGTTCCGGTTCGTTTCAAACAGCAATTGATGGCATCTACAGAGGCACGTTTAGAAATACTCATTTGTTTCCTTTGTATTTAACTGAACATGGAGAACCTTCAGGTAACATAAATGATATTCCTGTGCAGAGTAGTGGTACAGACTATCATGCAGTTAAAATAATAGATAACGATGGTTATCAAAAAAGGATCATGAATAATACAATGGCTACCATCCGTTTTAATATTAAAGTTCCCTGGGTTGAAGGTTTGAAAACAAGCTTTTTAGTTAATTATATTAACAATACAGTTAATCAAAAAGATTTCAGGCCGAGTTATGATTATTTCCATCCTGTTCCGTTAGGTTATGCCGAAGGCGATGATATCAGTGTTCAGCCTTACATTCCGCAACAGGTTGATCCAACTCTTTTAAAACAGCAAATTACAAAAGATCAAGAGTACGTGGGTGAGTTTGCTGGATTTAGTAAATCCTATCAGTTAAACTGGTTTTTATATTACGATCAGACATTTGGCAAACACAACGTTTCTGCGATGGTAAGCTACGAGCAATCGGCAGCCAAAAGAAAGCAATTTGGAGGGAAAGGTGAAAACTTAATTTATAGCCGCCAGGTCGATCAAATTTTTAACACATCAAGTGAACCCGAACGGAGACATTTTTACGGATCCGAATCAGAATTGGGGAGAATATCATACATTGGAAGAGTTCACTATGAGTTTTCCTCTAAATATATTGCTGAGTTTTCGTTCAGGTATGATGGGTCATATATTTTTGCTCCTGAGAACAGGTGGGGATTCTTCCCTTCAGGTTCTTTAGGGTGGAGAGTTACAGAAGAGGATTTCTTTAAAAGCAATGTAGTTAGTAATTTGAAATTACGTTTATCTGCCGGTACAACCGGGAATGATGCTATCACCCCTTTTCAATATGTAAATAAGTTTGTTCAGGGTAGGTCATATGTTTTTGGAGACAATATGATGAATGGGCTTGCTGCCGGGGCACCTGCAAATTATGCTGCAACCTGGGAAAAGGCCATTGTTTATAATTTAGGGCTTGATTATGGTTTTTTTAACGAAAAATTTTCTGGACAAATTGATGCTTTTTACAGAAAATCTTGGGACATTTTAGGCCGGCGTATAGGTCAGGTACCTAAAACCTACGGAGCTCCATTAACTTCAGAAAATTATGGAGAAATGAGTGTTAAAGGGATCGACGCTTCAATAGTTTATAAAAATAATGCAGGTAAACTTTCTTATTACATAGGTGCAAATATTGGATATGCTATCGATAAAGTACATAGAAAGGATGAGCCTGAAGGCTTGCCCGAATGGAGGAGCCAGATAGGGCATCCTCTCGGTAGATTATGGGGATACGAAACCGATGGAATTATCCGAGATCAGCAGACGCTTGATAATTTACCTGTTGGCTATACACAAATGGATGAGAGCCCTGTACTTGGAGCAATACTACACAAAGACTTAAGAGGGGAAAATTATTCGGGAGAACCTGACGGTAAGGTAGATTTTAATGATATGACCTGGCTTTCGGATAATGGTAAACCAAGGATTAATTATGGAATTAACGGAGGCGCGACTTGGAACGGATTATCAATAGACTTTTTGCTTCAGGGAGTAGGAGCATACGATAAAATGCTTAATACCATAAATTCAGTTTGGGATGTTGGTAATAATGAATATATAAGGGGAGGAATTTTTCAGCTTTCAGATGCTCCTTTCTTTGAAATATGGGCAAAAGATCATTGGACGGAAGAAAATACTGATGCAAAGTACCCCAGGGCGCACAATACAGTGTATAAAATTCCTGACCAGTACGGGTATGCTTATTCTGATTTTTGGATTAGAAAAGGAGCATATTTGAGATTAAAGAATCTCAATATAGCATATTCGTTGCCTAAAGCCTGGGTTGCGAAAGCAGCAATTAATCAGGTGCAATTATTTTTTAATGGTGTGAATTTGTTCGAAATTTCTGGTATTCCTGAAATCGACCCTGAACTAACCTATCTGGACTCTTATCCAGTAATGAAATCATATACTTTCGGAATTAATTTAACTTTTTAAAATGGTAAGGAAATGAGATATACATTTTTAACGATAATAGCAATACTATTTTTTACAGGATGTTCTGAAGTACTTAATGTACAAGATTTAAATTCGTTGAATTCTGCATATGTCTGGGATGATGATAATTTAGCAGGCTCATATCTTATCGATTTATATGCTTCGCTTCCGGGGTGGCCTAAAATGGATCAAAAGGTTCATTCCGATGAAATGTTAGGTGTTTTTACGCAGGGGCTTATTAACGAAGAGAATGACGATTATTTTTATTGGCCTTATGAAGAAATAAGAAAGATCAACATCCTGTTAACCGAAATTGATAATGGCGCAATAGACGAGGAGAAAAGAAATATAATTAAGGCTCAGGCACGTTTTTTAAGAGCCTGGCACTATTTCAAAATGGTTGTGTATCATGGGGGAGTGCCTATTATTAAAAAACCACAAAACCTGGATGATGATTTGTATGTTTCAAGAAACTCTACAAAAGCAACCTTCGATTTTATAATCTCAGATCTAGATTATGCTATTGAAAACCTGCCTGACAGATACGTTGGAAGTGAATTGGGAAGAATCGATAAATCAATCTCCAAAGCTTTCAAAGGAAGAGTACTGTTATATGAGGCAAGTCCGCAATTTAACCCTGGAAATCCATATGAAAATTCATTCTGGTCTGAGGCCTATATTGTAAATAAAGAGGCAAAAGAATTTTTAGAATCGCAAGGATTTGGTCTTTACAGCGATTATAAAAACATTTGGGCAGATGAAGGTAATAAAGAAGTTGTTTTTCCTGTAGTTTTCACCGAAGGCTATTTTTCTTCTGGTTCGAATTTATATCTGAGAGGCAGGAGGGAAGATTTAATACGACCTTATTCTGTAGGATTAAGGGGGACAAGGATAGAAATGCCCATTTGGCAATTGGTTGAAGCTTTCCCGATGAAAGATGGTTTTGCACCGGGAGATTCTAATAGTAAATATAGCTACGATTTACAAACTTTCTGGAAAGATCGAGACCCTCGCTTTTATGATATTATTGTTTATAACGGTTCTTTTTATAATGGAGGAATATCGCCAGACAGAAGGCAATATACCGACCGTGATGTTGCCACCCAGTCTGATTCTTATTCAATAATGTGTGCCGGATTCTATAACAAGAAGGCCTTGAATCTGGAACTTGGCAAAGGTGAACTTCAAAAAAATGGTACCGATTGGGTTGAAATTAGGTTTGCAGAGGTATTATTGAATTTTGCCGAAACAGCTTGCGAAACTGGTTACGAAAATGAGGCTGTTGATGCTTTAAAGCAAATAAGACAAAGAGCAGGTATTGAACCTGGTTCTAATGGTTTATATGGAATAAAAGAGAATTTAAGTCGCGAAGAATTGCGCGAAGCAATCTTATTGGAGCGTCGCATAGAATTTGCTTTTGAAGGTAAACGATTTTGGGATTTAAGACGAACCCGCAACCTTTCCGATATCGATGGACTTCATAAACAAGGGTGCAAACCCATAATCAAAGATCCTCAAAGAATTAGCGAAGGTAAAACATGGAAATTGCTACCCGAAGATTTTACCTATGAGGTTGAAGATTATGCTTATGAAGATTATATCATGTCTGTTCCGGAAAAGTATTATTTCTTTCCAATTCTTAAAATAGAAACCGAAAGAAATTCCAAACTGGAGCAAAATTTAGGATGGAGTAGAGGCTCATTCGATCCCACATTAAATTAAATATCAAAGCTTATTATCAATATTACTATTTATTAAAATTAAAACAAATGCTTATGAAAAAACTAATTTCAGTTGCTTTGATGGTATTTGGTCTTACATTAGGACTTGCGGCTCAAGAAGCCGTGGCCACCTCCGGAGGAGAGGGATTCGGAAGTGGAGGTTCGGTAAGCTATACCGTTGGGCAAGTATTTTACAAAACGAACGCTGGTGTCTCGGAAGGAGTACAACAAGCGTACGAAATTTTAACAGTAGGCATACAAGAGCCTATTGCCATAGACATGAAACTTAATGTTTATCCAAATCCCACTGTCGATCTTCTTACTCTAAACGTTGAAAATTACGAAAACAAAAAACTGTCTTATCGGATGTACAGCGTTGACGGGCTATTATTAATTCATAGTCCTATTACAGCGAATATTACACAAATTGATATGGCAAATCGAGTTCCCTCAATGTACTTTTTGAAAATAACTGATAAAAATCAAACAATTAAAACTTTTAAAATAATTAAAAAATAATACCGGAGGATTATACAATGAAAAAGTATTTTATATTATTAGCAGCAGTATTATTATCTGCAATTTTGTGGGCGCAAGGTCCTCAAAAATTTAGTTATCAATCTGTAGTTCGCGATGCAGAGGGAAAACTGGTGAAAGAAACCCAGGTAGGAATGAAAATTAGTATTTTGAAAGATACTACTCAAACTGTTGTTTATTCTGAAACTCAAACGCCTACAACTAACGCTAACGGTCTTCTTTCTGTTCAGGTTGGTGGTGGCACTACCGAAGACGATTTCTCTACAATTGATTGGGCAAACGGCCCCTCCTTTATTAAAGTTTGTATCGATCCTGAGGGGGGTGATAATTACACAGCAATACAAAGTATATCAGAGCTATTAAGTGTTCCTTATGCTTTATATGCAGAAAGTTCTTCAAAAGCCGACCAGGCAATTGCCGATATTCAGGAAGTATTAAACAGAAACGGAATGGCACAGGCTGATTTTATTTCTGGAAGAACGGTATCAAGTGCGGTTGATAATTCAACCGATATCAGATTTGTTGCGAAACCAGGTTTTACTGCTACCAATTATTCATGGGACTATGGAGATGGCAATACACTCGAAACTACAGATCCTGGAAATAATTACACTTATGCTGACGCTACACAAGGAGCATACAATGTAACTTTAACTGCAAGTAACAATACATTGTCGAATACAATTACAAAATACGATTGGGTAATTGTTGCCGATTCTATTATTGAAAATGAGTCGTCGGGCAAGTACAGCGGATTGTTTAAATATGGAGATCAAACCTGGCTGGTTGGTTCTTATATTACTAAGAAAGACAGTGCAGATAATTCAATTGCAATAATGACAAGTCAACAGCAATGGAACGATGCTATCGCTGCTAAACCAGATACCGCAATTCGTTGTTATGCCAATTTTGACCCTGCAACAGGAGTACTGTTAATGAGTTATGGAGCAGCAAAAAGTGCTTGCCCTCCCGGATTCCATCTGCCCACAGTGGCTGAATGGCTTCAATTAGAGTCTTATATTTCATCTACTTACAGCGATTTTAATCCAACTAAAGCAATGGCAGCAAGATCGGGCTGGACAGGTGCTTCAATGGTAGAAGGTATGCCAGTTCACGATCAGCCCAATAATAATATTAGTAGTTTTACTGCTGTTCCGGTACCTGTTAAAATGAATAATGCTACTGACTTTATGCGAGTGGGTGATAATCGTTTTGCTTTCTTCTGGACAGCCGACGATAATGGAGCAGGTAAAGCAAAAGGTATATTTATTTACTATAAACTTGCAAATCTGGTTAAAGCAGATTATGAATATGGATCTGCCTTCCAGGTGCGTTATATTAAAGATTAAGAATTAAGTATTTTAATCTATATTTAAGGTTTTACAGTTCTTGAGAACTGTAAAACCTGCTTTTTAAAACCTATAATTTAAATTAATATGGAAAAATTTTACTTACTAATACTTGTAGTAATTTTAGGGTTGCCTAATATTGCTTCAGCACAGTTAAAATCAGTTAGTGAGAGCAAACCTGTTGTTGATACATCGAAGATGATTACGATTACCGAGCCTTGGGTTATTGCTAACGCAGACGATGATACGCCCGACAACTGGTTTATATATGACGGCGATCCTAAGAGAGGGCCGGATGGCGAGATGTGGAACATAGCAAAAAATGATGGAGCTGTTTGGGACAATGATGACAATGGGTATGTTACCCAGCTAATAGGTCATAGAAAGAGTAATGACCAGGGTAGCGAAGATTATAACAACTATAATCAATTTGCACTTTGGTCTCCTACCGATTCCGGAGTTCCCTGGAATGTTCGAAATTCAGTCGTGTCATTCAAAGTGAAGATTCTATCAGATCATGACAAATGGCCTTACCAGGTTCCATATCAACCACAAATGGCAATTATATTTTTTGTGGCAATGGATTACGGTAAGAACGTTGATTTTGGCCCGTTTAAAATAATGTTTGTTGCTGAAGAGAAAATGAAGCCACAACATGTTGTTGGAGAACCTTATTACAGATGGTGGGAGTATTTTCCTACCGGATTGGGAACAGACCTGGCAGATGGTAACTGGCATACTTTTGAATTTGACTTGATTAAAGTCCTTGAGACTTTTAAACAACAGGCTATAGATGATGGAGAAACTGACTCTAAACTTGGTAGTGATTCAAGCGAAGGAGTAAACTGGAATTGGTATGGAATTCTTTCGATGAATATTCTAGGAAATAATGTAATGGTTGACGATGTGAAAGTTTTACCAAAACTTTCAACCGGCATTAGTGGTGAGATATTCGAAGATAAATTATCAGTGTATCCTAATCCATCTTCAGGAATTATTAATCTTTCAGGATTTAATAACCTTGCGGATGTAGCGATATATAATATAGCAGGTAGCAAAGTTTATACAAATCAAAATTTGACTTCAGGAAGTCAGATAAATGTAAGTGATTTAACCGAAGGCGTATATTTATTAAAGGTTAACGACGGGAAACAATCGCGAACACGAAAAATTATTATTAAATAATAACGATTTCGATAAAAGAAAGTTGCCTGAGCAGCTTTCTTTTCTTTTATTAAAGTTCAAACAGAAAGAGTCTAAAGGAGAAATGAAAAAAAAAATTGCGTACGTGGCTTTTATAATTGTTTTTGTAATTAGCTATAACCAATCGAATACATTTGCACTACCCTCTTACTCGATTTATAATAATCTGGCTTTAAGTAGTGACCTCAATACTATCGACACTATAAATTATGTAGTTTT
>JANTGP010000087.1 GCA_024762835.1 Bacteroidota bacterium | reverse complement strand
ATTATTAAAACAAAAACATGGATTAAATGATTTGTAAAATTATATTAATACATATTTAACTTTATAAATATACTAATTAACGAATATGTCAGTTTGATAAAATAATTATATTTGCACAATCATTTACTAATACACAAAGATGCTTAGGAAAATAAAAATTAGTCTTCTATTTGTAAGTTTATTAATAGTAAACTTTGTTTTTGCTCAACACACAACAACAGAGTTGCTTGGGCAGGATTTAGATGAGGTAAACACGATTACCACAGCCGTACCCTTTTTGTTAATTGCTCCCGAATCGCGAGGAGGTGCAATGGGTGATGTAGGTGTAGCAACATCTCCGGATGTTAATTCAATACATTATAATCCTGCAAAGTTAGCCTTTATTGATCAGGATATGGGTTTTTCTTTCTCATATACTCCATGGTTACGTGCTTTGATTGACGATATTAGTTTACTTTATGCTACGGGCTACTATCGCATAAACAAAAATCAGACTCTTGCCGGCTCATTAAGGTATTTCTCTCTTGGAAATATTACTTTTACTGATATTGTTGGTAATGTCACAGGTAATTTCAACCCAAATGAATTTGCATTTGATGTAGCTTATTCCAGATTGCTTTCACGAAAATTATCCGGTTCAATTGCTCTAAGGTATATTTACTCGAACCTAACCGGAGGGCAATATGTAGCAGGAACAGAATCACACGCAGGTCATGCTGCATCTTCTGATGTTGCTGTTTACTATCAGGATGGAATTGACTTATTTAAAAAGAGTGCAGTATTAGCTCTTGGAGCAAATATCTCGAATATAGGTTCAAAGATTTCATATACCGAGAATGCGGAGAAAGATTTTATCCCTGCAAATATGAAGTTAGGTGCTTGTATTACAACAGAAATTGACGAATACAATAGTATTGCTTTTGCTTTCGATGTAAATAAATTACTTGTTCCTACACCTCCTGTTTATCTTACTGACGAAAACGGACCGGTTGTTGACGAGGAAGGAAATCAGGTTATTGAATATGGGATGGACCCCAATGTTGCTACTGTTACAGGTATGTTTCATTCTTTTTATGATGCTCCCGGTGTAATTCGTAACGGACAAAGAGAGCCTTGGAGAGAAGAGTTCCGCGAAATTAACTATTCTGTTGGTGTTGAGTATTGGTATGCAAAGCAGTTTGCTTTAAGAGCCGGTTATTTCTTCGAGCATCCTACTAAAGGTAATCGCGAATTCTTTACTGTGGGTCTTGGACTTAAATTAAATGTGTTCGGATTGGATTTCTCATATCTCGTTCCTACCCAACAAAGAAATCCTTTGGAAAATACACTTAGATTTACTCTGAAATTTGACTTTGAAGCTTTTGCAAATCAGAATAATAATTCAAAATCTAAAGTTAAGATATAAAAATATTAAGCTATTCGCACTTAAAACAGCAGACAGTAATGGCTGCTGTTTTTATTTATATAGATATGAAAATCAAAGTTGGAAACGGATACGATGTACATAAACTTGAAGATGGCGAAAGCTTAGTGCTTGGTGGTATTTTTATTCCACATACTAAAGGAACAATAGCCCATTCCGACGGCGATGTACTGATACATGCAATTTGTGATGCTATTCTTGGTGCTGCTGCTCTTGGAGATATCGGAACTCATTTTCCTGATTCCTCTGATAAATATAAAAATATTGATAGCAGTAAATTGTTACTGAGTACAATTGAGAAAATTAGAAGCAAAGGATTCAAGATTGGTAATATTGATTCGATAGTTTGCTTGCAGAAACCAAAGATTGGGAAATATATCTCAGACATGAGAACTAAATTATCGTCAATAACAGGATTAAATATTGATGATATATCAATAAAGGCTACAACTACAGAAAAACTTGGGTTTATCGGAAGAGAAGAAGGTATTTCTGCATATTCAGTAGTTTTACTCGAAACTTTATAAAAAAAGATTATTTATCAGAATGATACAAGAAATTAAAAACCTCGAAGAATTTGAGGAAATAAAATCAAATCAGGCTTCATCTCTTTTCTATTTCTCACACGATGCCTGCAATGTTTGCAAGGTTCTAAAACCTAAGGTAAAGGATCTGCTCGTTGACATCTTTCCTGAAACAAAGATGTATTATGTAAATACTGTTAATACCCCTGATATTGCAGGGCAACAAGCTGTTTTTGCAGTACCTACCATAGTAGTGTTTTTCGAAGGAAGAGAATATATCCGCAAAAGTAGAAATATTGGTTTACAAGAACTGGAACTGGAGATAGAACGTCCCTACAAAATGATGTTTGAATAATTTTTGGCTGAACTATTCAGAATCTTTATTATTCCAAATTTCATCATTGAATTTATTTTCCACGTATTTAAGGAAGCATTGTTTGTTTTTCGACGAAGATTTGCACTTAGCAATTTGTGATAATCTGGCAAATGCTAAATATTTATCCTTTTAAACCTGCCAGGGAGGAAGGAATTTCTTTTTAATAAATAATAATCTTGCAGAATTCCGTTTGTTTTTGTTAATTTTGAGGAATGGATTCAAAGCAAAATAATTCAAAAAGAAGATTAGTTTGGATAATATTGGCTCCTTTAATTAGCTTAGCCTTTATTTTGTTTGTTGACCTTGAGAAAGGCAAACCTGAGATTACTTATACCTTAGCAATCACAATCCTAATGGCTATTTGGTGGATAACCGAAGTTATTCCTTTAGCTGTTACGGCCCTTATTCCTATTGTTCTGTTTCCATTATTTGGTGTAATTGATGGAAAGACAGTATCAGCTACATATTTTAATAGTGTAATATTCTTATTTCTTGGTGGTTTTATTATTGCTTTGGCAATACAAAAATGGAACCTGCATAAACGAATTGCTATTAAAATACTTATGCTAACAGGAGTAAGTCCGGGGAAAATATTAGCCGGTTTTATGATTTCTACAGCATTTTTGTCAATGTGGATTTCAAACACTGCCACCGCATTAATGATGATACCCATTGTTATTTCGGTAATTGACAGCTTTGATGAGTATCTCTCGAAAAAAGATAGTAGAAACTATTCTGTTGCCCTTTTGTTGGGAATTGCATATAGTGCCTCTTTAGGCGGCATTGCTACTCTGGTTGGTACACCACCTAATTTAGCTTTTGTTAAAATATTTGAAATAAATTATCCCAACGCTCCTGAGATTTCTTTTGGACAATGGATGATTTTTGCTTTGCCAATCAGTTTGCTATTTCTTCTTATTTTATGGTTCTTCCTTAATTCATATTTCTTAAAAGGAATAAATGCAGGTGAGTCATTTAACAAGAATATGTTTAGAGATAAATATAAAGAGCTGGGAAAAATGATTATTGAGGAAAGAATAGTTTTATATATTTTCATTGTATTTGCAGCCTTACTTCTTTTTAGAAGCGATATTAAACTTGGTAGTTTTGTCATCCCGGGATGGAGTAATCTACTAATTTATCCTAAACATATAAACGACGGAACAGTTGCTATATTTATTTCAATACTTTTGTTTTTAATTCCGGTAAGAAATAAAGAGAGCAGGAAACATATGCATCATTTAATGGACTGGGAGACTGCAAAAAAAATCCCATGGAGTATTATCTTGTTGTTTGGTGGGGGTTTTGCTTTGGCGAAGGGCTTTGTCGAGTCCGGTTTGTCAGTATGGATTGGTAATCAGATATCAGTATTTGCAAATCTTCCGCTATTTGTTTTAATATTGATAATTGTAACAATTATGATATTCTTAACCGAAGTAACATCAAATACGGCAACTACCCAGATGTTATTACCAATACTTGCTGCATTGAGTTTGTCATTAAAAATTCATCCTTTATTATTAATGATTCCTGCAACGCTTGCAGCTTCAATGGCATTTATGCTTCCTGTGGCAACACCGCCAAATGCCATTATCTTTGGAACAAATCGAATTAAAATTAGCACTATGGCAAAAACCGGTTTGGTCTTAAATATTATCGGGATTATTATCGTTAGTGTAACAGTTTATTTTTGGGGCAGTTATATTTTTGAAATTGATTTGTTATCTTTTCCTGCCTGGGCAAAATAAGCTTTATTATTTCTTTGTAAAAGTTGCCGTTACATCTTCTGAATTAGCAGATTTAACAACAGATACTTCTTCAACATTATACTCAAACTCTATTGTCTTAAAGTCGTCAGAAATTGTACCTGTTCCAACTATCTTGTGTCCTTCGACTGTTTGTTCGGTAATTGTAATTGTATTTCCGTCAACACCTGCCAAAACATGAGACCAACTGCCCAATCCATAAAAATTGAAAATCTTCACCATCTTATCATCAAGGTCAAAAACATAAAAAGCAACCTCATAATTTTGTTGACCATAGGTAGCACTATTTTCAACTACACCCCATGTCCCGACAAGTAATTCGGCAGGCGAATCTTCACTCAAATCAGGAAGTTCATCAACACATGAGCTTGAAAAGAAAGCGAGAGAAAGTATTAGTAAAAGTATTTTTATAGAATTTTTCATTTGAACTGTTTTTATCATTAACGGATACAATTAAAGCATAGTACTCAATTAATCTATAATGAAGAAAAATCACTATTCTTAATAAACCCGGATGCTGCATGTAATTCAGTATACATTACTTTATCTTTCTCGACAAATGAAACTACCTTGCGAAAATCCTTAATAAATCCCTGTAAGTAGGATGAGGTTTTCATCGGTTTTCTAAACTCCAAAGCCTGAGCACCAACCATTAGTTCAATAGCCAGAATATCAGTAATATTATTTACCACTCTCATTAGTTTAGTTGCCGCATTTGCACCCATGCTCACATGGTCTTCTTGCTCATTCGAGGATGTTATTGAATCAATTGATGCCGGAGTACATAATTGTTTATTCTTACTTACAATTGAGGCGGCCGAATATTGAGGTATCATAAAACCTGAGTCTAAACCCGGATTTGCTACAAGAAATTCGGGCAGGTTTCTTTGTCCTGATATTAATCTGTAAACTCTTCGCTCTGATATATTTCCAAGCTCTGCTAATGCAATTGCAAGAAAATCAAAAGCCATTGCAAGAGGTTCGCCATGGAAATTTCCACCCGATATTATTAAGTCTTCGTCGGGGAAAACCGTTGGGTTATCTGTTACCGAATTAATCTCTCTCAACACAACCGAAGCCACATAATTAACCGTATCTTTTGATGCTCCGTGAACCTGAGGAATACAACGGAAAGAGTAAGGATCTTGCACATGCTCTTTGGGCTGATTTATCAACTCGCTGTCTTTTAAAATTGCTTTAAAATTTCTTGCTGTCTCAATTTGCCCGGGATGAGGGCGTACAGCCTGAATATTTTCAATAAAGGGATCGAATCGTCCATCGTATGCTTCGAGAGAAACGGCACCGATAATATCTGAAATTTTTGATAATTTAAATGATTCTAAAACGGCAATTACCCCGTGAGCACTCATAAACTGTGTCCCGTTTAATAATGCAAGACCTTCTTTTGAGTGAAGTTCAATAGCTTCCCATCCAAATTTATCCAAAACTTCTTTAGCAGGAAGTTTTTGTCCTTTAAAATTTACTTCACCCATACCCAGCAATGGCAATGATAAATGAGCTAAAGGAGCCAAATCGCCGGAAGCACCAAGAGAGCCAAGTTGATAAACAACAGGATAAACACCTTCGTTAAAAAAATCAAGTAATCGTTGAACTGTCTGAACCTGTACCGCAGAGTATCCTGCCGATAAAGCCTGAGCTTTGAGAAACAACATTGATTTAACAATATCTTTGCTTACCTCGTCTCCCATTCCGCAAGCATGAGACATTACAAGATTCTTTTGCAATTGAAACAAGTCCGTTTTTGGAATAGACTTTTTATATAATGAACCAAAACCTGTATTTATTCCATAAATAGGCTCATCCTGTGATTTTATTTTTTCGTCAAGATAATTACGACATTTTTGTATTGCATTTACAGCTTCCTCAGAAAGCTCAAGCCGGTAATTATCATTTATTATTCCTTCAACCTTTTCCCATGTTAAGGGTTCAGGGCTTATGTAATGTGTTTTTTGCATTGATTATTTTTACTTTATCAGGTCAATAAATTCGTCTATATTTATTAAGCTTTGTTCGCTGCTCTTCATATTTTTTACTGTCAGTTTCCCCTCTTTTATTTCGTTTTCGCCTGCAAGAAGTACAAAAGGAATATTTTTGTTGTTTGCATAAGTCATTTGCTTCTTCATCTTTGTATTCTCAGGATAAATCTCGGAGTTTATTCCGGCAGCTCTGAGTTTTGCCAATAAAGGTAAGCAATACTCCTCTTCTTTTTCACCAAAGTTTACAAACATTGCTTGAGTTGAAACCATACTTTCCCCGGGGAAAAGGTCTAATTGCAGAAGTACGTCATAAATGCGGTCGGCACCAAAAGAAACTCCAACACCCGACACGTCTTTTAAACCGAATATTCCGGTTAAATCATCATATCTCCCACCACCGCATATACTTCCAATACTAACATCATTGGCAACAACCTCAATTATTGCACCTGTGTAATAGCTCAATCCTCTGGCAAGGTTAAGGTCAAGTTCTACCTTGTTTTTAATATCCATATCTTTTAAATATGAGAATACCTTATCGAGTTCTGACATGCCAATACTACCAATTGAAGAATTACCAATTAGCTCTCTTAAGCAGCCCATCTTCTCATCATTGCTATTTCCCTGAAGATTCATAAACACATCAAGCATTTCGAGAGAGTCTTCACTAATACCTTTACTTAACAACTCCTCATGAACTTTTTCCAAACCAATCTTATCCAACTTATCCATAGCAACAGTTATGTCGGTAAGTTTTTCGGGATATCCGATTTTTTCGGCAATAGCCGCTAGGATTTTTCTGTTATTAATTTTTATTGTAGCACTAATATTTAATTTCCGAAAAACATCGTCAACAATCTGAATCAACTCAACCTCATTTAACAATGAAGTGCTTCCTATCACATCAACATCACATTGAAAAAACTCACGATAACGGCCTTTTTGCGGTCGGTCGGCCCGCCAAACAGCTTGAATCTGATAACGTTTGAACGGAAAAGTAATGTCGTTTCTATGTTGAACAACGTAACGTGCAAATGGCACTGTTAAATCATATCTTAAACCTTTCTCGCAAATCAAAGTTGAGAGTTGTTTACTGTTTTCAGGCAATAATTCTGTGTCTCCAATCTTAGATAGATAGTTGCCTGAATTCAAGATTTTAAACAGTAGTTTATCACCTTCGTCACCGTATTTACCAAGCAAAGAAGAAAGGTTCTCCATTGCAGGTGTTTCAATTGCTTCAAAGCCAAAGCGGATAAAGCTTTCGCGAATTGTATCAAAGATATAATTTCTTCTTGCCATTTCAATTGGTGAAAAATCGCGTGTTCCTTTAGGTATTGAAGGTTTTTGTGCCATTACTTGTTAATTAAATTAGAATGCAAAAATAGATAATTATCATCTCATTATTGCAAAAGTTTTAAATTTATCGAATATGTAAAAAATAAGCTATTGTATTAATTTGTCCTGATACTATAACCTATATGCCACTCAATAAAATCAGACACATGGAAACTATAATCTCTTAATGTTATACCTACAAACAAATTATCTTTCACATAGTATCGCAGGCCTATCCTTTGAAAAAAAACAGGGGTTTGATTTCTTAATTTTTTACGATACAGGTAAAAAGATGGTTGTAATATTAAAGATAATTGATGTACAACCAATTCATATGAGGGATAAATGCTTATTTGGAGTTGATCTTGAATCGGTCTGTCAATAGCTTCCAGTTCATTATTGTCAACAGCAACCTGAGCATTTATTGAGCCATCATAAGTAAAAGACATCCCAACACCAACTTTTGACTTATAGCTTAATTGTCTGTTGTATGCTGTTGCTAATCCGAAAATCGGGAAATTAACTCCTTCATACTTTTCCAGAATATCAATATCAACATTATTAAATATTACATTTTTTGAGCCTCCAAAACCTGAAATAATCCATTCGCCATTCTTGTTATATTTTGGAATCTCTTTCTCAATAAAAACCGGATTGTCAAAGAACCGGTATGAAATTAATATTCTTGGTGCAATAGAGTTAATGCCTTTATTTGGACTTTTCAATGCTCCATTTGAAAAGTGAGTAAGAGAGAAACCTGTTTGTACTCTTAACCTGTCAGTAACTAAGTATTGTAAATCCAATCCTGCATCAATCAAAAATGATTGCCCCGCACCTATTGACGTATTGTAACTGTTGGTTAACGGATTAAATGACCTCCAGTTAAAAGTTGCACCGAAACCAATTTCATAATTAAAACTTAACTTTTCCCAACGCTTAAAAGGTGCATGAAAGAAACCATATATCCCAAATGGAAAGCCAATTTCCTCGGGGTTATGAAAATCAGCCATATACAGCCCAATACCATAGTCGGGGTATTTATATATTTGCTCCCATTCTTTTTCGCCAATTGTTTGTTTAGAAAATTTTATCGAAAAGGCTTGAATATCGCTAATTGTATCAGCCTCAGCATTTGTACCACTCAGAAAATCATTGGTTGGAAAAACATATCCATTTTGGTATGAGACTCCTATTGATAAGCTATTTGACCAATTACTTTTAATATTTTTTAAGCTAATTTGACCAAAGCTAAAAGTTGATGTAAGAAGCAGGAAAGTAAAGAAGAAGCCTTTCATAATAGTAAATTGATGTAGAATTAGTTTATAACTAAACTGAATGTTCAAAGCTATATTTTAATAAAGCTTATAAAATAAAACTAAAGTTACAATGATAATATAATATTCTAAAGAAAATCTCAAGTTTGGATCGAAAAAAATCATTTGCAGCAAGATTTTAAGGTTTTCTCAGAACTCAGTTTAAATAATTATTTTTAAATTATAATTGGGCAAAAATAAAACGGGGAAAAATCTTTGATTCTTCCCCGTTTACCAAATAAATGTTATAATTTATTTATTCTGTGATTTAATTAGGTTAAGTGCAGAACCGTATTTAAACCATTCAATTTGATTCTGGTTGTAAGTATGATTTGCAAGAATCTCATCTTTTGTACCGTCTTTATGATTAACAACAACAGTAAGAGCTTTCCCTTCTGCAAAATCAGTTAATCCAACAATGTCAAAAGTGTCAGTTTCCTGAATCTTATCATAGTCTTCTTTATTAGCAAATGTTAATCCAAGCATACCTTGTTTTTTCAGGTTTGTTTCGTGTATACGTGCAAATGACTTAACCAAAACAACTCTAACACCAAGATGGCGTGGTTCCATTGCTGCATGTTCGCGTGATGAACCTTCACCATAGTTCTCATCACCAATAACGATAGACCCGAATCCGGCAGCTTTATATGCTCTGGCTGTAGCAGGTACTTCACCGTATTCGCCTGTTAGTTGGTTTAATATCTCATTTGTTTTACCATTAAAATAGTTTACACCGCCAATTAGCATATTGTTGGAGATATTGTCAAGGTGACCTCTGTAACGTAACCATGGACCCGCCATTGAGATATGGTCGGTTGTACATTTTCCTTTTGCTTTGATAAGCAATTTCAGACCTGAAATATCTTTGCCATCCCATGCAGCAAAAGGGCTAAGCAATTGCAATCTTTCCGAATCTTCTTTTACAATAACATCTATCTTAGTTCCATCATTAACAGGTGCAATATAACCATTGTCTTCAACCGCATAACCGTTTCTTGGCAAAGCCTCGCCTGATGGCGGGTCAAGCATTACTTCTTTACCTTCTTCGTTTATTAAAGTGTCGGTTAGCGGATTAAAATTCATATCGCCGGCAATAGCCATTGCAGTTACCATCTCGGGTGAAGCCACAAAAGCATATGTGTTAGGATTACCATCAGCACGCTTTGCAAAGTTGCGGTTAAACGAATGAATTATAGAGTTACGGGCTGCTTTATCAGCATCTTTACGAGCCCATTGTCCAATACAGGGTCCGCAAGCATTGGCAAGAACGACACCACCAATATTCTCAAATATTTCAACAAAGCCATCCCGTGCAACTGTATACCTCACTTGTTCCGAACCCGGAGTAATTTTATATTCGGCTTTTACTTTAAGTTTTTTATCTCCGGCTTGTTTTGCAATAGAAGCAGCACGGCTAATATCTTCGTATGATGAGTTTGTACATGAACCAATAAGTCCTACTTCCATTTTTGCAGGCCAATCGTTTTTCTTAACTTCTTCGGCAAATTTTGAAATAGGAGTAGCTCTGTCAGGAGAGAAAGGCCCGTTTAGGTGAGGTTCAAGTTCCGAAAGATTAATCTCAATTACCTGATCGTAATATTTCTCAGGATTAGCATAAACTTCATCATCAGCCCTTAGGTTTACTGCAACAGCATCAGCTGCATCAGCAACATCGCTTCTGTCGGTTGCACGAAGATATGCAGCCATATTATCGTCATAAGCAAAAATAGAAGTGGTAGCACCAACTTCTGCACCCATATTACAAATTGTTCCTTTACCTGTGCAAGAGATTGTTTTTGCTCCATCTCCAAAATACTCAACAATAGCACCTGTACCGCCTTTCACGGTAAGTAAACCTGCCACTTTAAGAATCACGTCTTTGGCAGCTGTCCATCCATTGAGCTTTCCTGTAAGTTTAACACCAATAAGTTTAGGGAATTTCAACTCCCAGGGCATACCTGCCATAACATCAACAGCATCAGCACCTCCAACACCTATTGCAAGCATTCCCAATCCGCCTGCATTTACAGTATGCGAATCTGTACCTATCATCATACCACCGGGAAAAGCATAGTTCTCAATTACAATCTGGTGAATAATACCGGCACCCGGCTTCCAGAAACCAATACCGTATTTGTTAGATACCGACCCTAGGAAATCATAAACCTCCTTATTTGTTACTTCAGCAGTTTTCAGGTCATCTTTTGCTCCTAATTTTGCTTGTATAAGATGGTCGCAATGTACTGTTGAAGGAACAGCAACCTTGCTTTTTCCTGCTTGCATAAATTGCAAAAGAGCCATTTGTGCTGTTGCATCCTGCATAGCAACACGATCGGGATTAAAATCAACGTAGGATTCACCTCTTTTGTATGCTTCTTTTGCAATACCTTCGTCAAGGTGAGAATACAGAATTTTCTCAGCTAATGTAAGAGCCTTGCCTGTAATATTTCTAGCAGCTTCAACTCTTTCGTTCATACGGGAATAAACCCCTTTAATCATTTCAATATCAAATGCCATAATGTTATGTTTATCTATAAATATAAGTATCTAAATATGTGGCTGTAAAAGTAATAAATTGAAATGAATGGAAAACAATTGAATCCTGTTTTTTTTATTTAAGATTTTATGACTGCTGAAATTGGCTGATGTATACAGTTTTATACAATTAGACGAAAGAAACCAAAGTTCAGGAAGAAATTAAATATGCAATCCCCTAATAATTATCACACAATCTTTTAAGTGTTATTTTCCTTTTCTATTTCAGGGAATGAGGTTTTCCATCAACTCAAAACCAATTGCTTTCGGATAAAGGGATAAATTTATAGAATACACAGATTAATTCATTTTTTTTTACTATATTTGAATCCCCAATTAATTAATAAAAATGCTTTACCCCTCAAACATACATAAGCAACACGCTGTAAGCTTCACAGATGTCGAGCATTTCGACTACGCTCAATACAATACAATACAATACAATACAATACAACGAGTAATTATCAAAAGATTGTTTTACAATACTTAAGATTATCAATATTAATACAACTAAATAAATTACAGGAACTTTACTTTTGTAGTTTAAGTATTACCAATAAATATATTAATGAAATAAAAAAGAATAAGCTATGTAAACAGGAGGCTGCTCTAAGCCGATTTTAATCGGTTAAGTTTTTAGAGTAGCCGGAAATAAAAGACAGTTACACTTTTTATTAAACAGTTTTTTCATTTTACATCTTAATTTATAATAGCTTATAAGAAGAAGGATACAAAATCTAGTCAG
>JANTGP010000086.1 GCA_024762835.1 Bacteroidota bacterium | reverse complement strand
CAATGACAATCCTTTTTGCAGGATAATCAACTACAAAGGTAAATGTATATTAGTATTTAAAAAAATAAATGGTAAAAAAAATAACCTTTAAGATTGGTAAAAATAACGGTTAGTATATTAGTTAATTACCTTAATATTTATCATTAAAACAGAATTAAAATGATGATTATTCTAAAAGTAAAATAGATTATATAGGTATTTATGGTTTAAAAGATGTCATTTAAAACAGGATTATAAAGGATCGACATTAAAAACAATCTTAACGTCTTTATAGTTTTTATTTGTGTTAACATATTTACCGGCTTTTAAAATCATAAATTTGTTTCTTGAAACTGTTTGTGATCTTGGTATTTTAACAATAATTTTTTTTATAAAATAATTTTGAATTCTGTTTATTAATGGACTTTCAGGTCCGAGAATATTTGAGCCGAAATGTGATTTTAATATCGATGCTAAGACTTTTGATGCACTATTTGTTTTATTATAATCTTTATGTTTTACTGTGATTTCAATAATTCGGTAGAAAGGTGGATATTTATAATTCTTACGTTCTTGAATTTGTTGGTAATACATATTTTTGTAATTGTTCTCAACAACATCTTTAATTATTTGATGCTTTGGATTTGTAACCTGAATTATCACTTTCCCTCTCTTATGTTTTCGTCCTGCTCTTCCACTAACCTGTGACATCAACTGAAAGCTTCTTTCAAAAGCTCTAAAATCGGGAAAATTCAGCATGTTGTCTGCATTTAAAATACCAACCAGACTGACATGGTCGAAATCGAGACCTTTTGTCACCATTTGAGTGCCAATAAGAATATCGACCTTTCCTGTTTCAAAAGCTGAAATAATTTTTTCGTATCCATGCTTTGACCTTGTAGAATCAAGATCCATTCTTAAAAGTCTGGCTTTTGGAAAAAAGAGTTTTATTTCATCTTCAACCTTCTCTGTGCCAAAGCCTTTTGTTTGTAAGTTGATATTTCCACAAGCAGGACATTCAGAGATCATTGCGTGAGTATATCCACAATAATGACAAACCAAATTATTACTCTTCATGTGATATGTCAGACTAACATCGCAGTGTTTGCAATTTGGAATCCAACCACAATCTGCACATTCGATATATGGTGAGAATCCTCTTCTGTTTTGGAATAATATAACCTGCTTATTTTCACTTAAAGTGATACCTATATTATCAATAAGTTCAGGTGTGAACAAGGATTTCATTTGCTTTTTCTTACGTGCTGTCAGCATATCGGCAATAATAATCTCAGGCATTTGAATATCTCTGTACCGTGTGAGCAATTCAACTAATCCATATTTGTTCGTTTCAACATTATAGTACGACTCCAGCGATGGTGTAGCCGATCCCAGAAGAGTCTTTGCTTCATGCAGTTTAGCCAGAACAGTTGCCAAATCGCGTGCATTATACCGTGGAGCAGGGGAGTATTGCTTATAACTGTTTTCATGTTCTTCATCAACAATAATGAGCCCGAGATTATTGAATGGAAGAAATATTGAACTTCGTACACCTAAAATAATTTTGTAAGAATCGTTGTAGTTTGGCTTTTGCACTTTAAGCCATACTTCAACTCGTTCTGAATCAGAAAATTTAGAATGATAAATACCAATATCTTTCCCAAAAACTTCTTTTAAGCGATTAATTATTTGTGCTGTTAAAGCTATTTCAGGAAGTAAATATAAAACTTGTTTTTCCTTTTTTAAGGTTTCAGCAATCAGATGAATATAAAGTTCTGTTTTTCCACTTGAAGTGATTCCGTGTAATAATACAATATCTTTTGTTTTAAAGTGTTGTTTAATCTCTTTGAAAGCGTTTTGTTGAGCATTGTTTAATACGGCAAGTTCTTTAGTGTTGTAATCGTCTTCAGGCAATCGTCCAACCACCTTTGTATATTCTTCGAGATAGGACTTCTTTATTAAAGATTGTAGGATTGCAGAGCTCACACCGGATTTTTCAAGCAATAATTTTTTTGGCACTTCAACAATCTTAAAATCGCTAAAACATTTTGACAATGAAATATATGCCATCATTAGTTTTAGTTGAGCCTTTGCTCTTCCAAGTTTATCGAATATCTCTTGTATTTGTTCTTCGCTGTTAATTTCTTTATCAAGGCGGATATATTTTTCTGTCTTGGGTTTATAGCTTTTCCGTAGTCTTTCTTCAACATATACTGCACCTTTTTCGATTAGGCTTTTAACCAAAGTGATAGATTGCTTTTGTTCAAGCAGACTATTTATTTTAGTGATACTTAAAACTTTTTCTTTTTTGAGTACATTAAGCAATTGCTCTTCTCGTTGGTTTAGGTCCTTAATATTTTCAGAATCAGCCTGCAGGAATACATTTGTTTCCGACTCTAGTTTAAGACCGGCCGGTAATGCAGCTCTAAACACTTCACCTATGCTACACATATAATATGATGCTATCCAATCCCAAAATCTCAATTGTAACTGGTTGACGATAGGTGTTGAATCAAGAATTTCATGTATCTCTTTGGTTTCGTATAGCTCAGGTTTATTTTCATGTATATTTTTTACTATTCCCGTGTAAATTCTTTTTCTCCCAAATTGCACCAGAACACGCATTCCTATCTTTATTACCGGTTTAAATTTATCGGGAACACTATATGTATATGTATCCGCCAGGTTCAGCGGAATAATTACATCAGCATATAAGAGTTCCTCATTCATCTCAGTAATTATCAATTAAAAGCTCGTAAAGGTAAGAATCATTTTTTACATCCTTTTATTCTTTTTACTTTTGTATAAAATTAATTCTAATGAGACATAGCAGAACAGAGCCTATATCAAAGATTGTGGATAGTTATTTAAAATCTGCCGGAATTGATAATAAAATCAGGGAGGTCAGAATGATAAATTCATGGGAAGAAATTGTAGGTAGGAGTGTAGCAAAGCTCACTACCGGTATCTACTTTCGTAATGGGGTGTTGTTTGTTAGTCTTCGTTCGTCGGTTGTGCGAAATGAATTAATGATGCTGCGTGAAGGTATTATAAAAGCCCTCAACGATAAAGCCGGTTCTACTTTAGTTAGAGATATAGTGTTAAAATAGAGAATGATATTTTAGATTCAAAGTCACTATTTTCAAAGATTCTTATTCATCATCTTTCATATGTTTGCCCTGCTCCAGTCCTTGATTGTACATATTCATTGCTCTAAAGCTCATTCCCATTTTTGAGAATCCTCCATCGTGGTATAGGTTCTGCATGGTTACTTTCCTGGTAAGGTCAGAGAATAAGGTAACACAATAGTCGGCACATTCGTCGGCGGTTGCATTGCCAAGTGGCGACATACGGTTGGTAAAGTCCAATAATCCATCAATTCCCTTTACACCGCTACCTGCTGTTGTAAGAGTTGGAGATTGTGAAATTGTGTTAACACGTATCTTTTTATCTCTACCATATATATATCCGAAGCTACGGGCAATTGATTCAAGCATTGCTTTGGCATCGGCCATATCGTTATAACCGTATAGACTGCGTTGAGCAGCTACATACGAAAGAGCAACAACAGAACCCCAGTCTTTTATTGCATCAAGTTTACGGGATACTTGTAATACTTTATGAAATGAGATTGCTGAAATGTCTAATGTTTTTTTTAGGTAATCATAATTTAAATCATCGTATAACTTCCCTTTTCTAACGTTAAGAGACATTGCGACAGAATGAAGGATAAAGTCTATTTTTCCACCAAATTTTTCCATCGCAGTTTTAACAAGATTCTCAAGATCAGGTACACTTGTCGCATCAGCAGGAACAATTATTGAACCTGTTTTTTCTGCTAATTCATTCAATTCGCCAAAACGTAAAGATACAGGAGTGTTTGTTAATACAAATTCTGCACCTTCTTCGTGGGCTCTTTCTGCAACTTTCCATGCAATTGACATGTTATTTAAAGCTCCAAAGATTATCCCTTTCTTTCCTTTCAATAAGTTATAAGCCATAATTTGTAATTTTTATATTGAACAAATAAACAATAAAAAAGTTGTAAAATCAATTTCATTGTATCAGTCAATGTTACAAATTAATAGTTTAGTCACTTAATTACATTTCTAAACATAACCTGAAAAATGGTTAATAGTATAAGATTTTATGAAAATTACGTTAACTATTTGTACAGAATGATTATTGAATAGACCAAGTGTTTTTTTATTATTTGGTTTTTTGCTTGTATAATAAATTCTGATAATTTTGTTAAAAATATTTCGATATATGAAACGCATATTATTATTCACAGTTTTAGTAACTTTTTCAATTCTTGCCTTGGGTCAAAACATCGGACAAATTGATGATAGCCTTGTTAATTACGTTGATATTAACGGACTAAAACAGGGAGTGTGGAAAAAGAAATATCTAAATGGTCATACAGCTTACGAAGGGTATTTTAAAAACGATGTCCCTGTTGGAGTTTTTAAGAGATATTTTGAAAGTGGAAAAATAAGTGCAATTTTAGATTATGACAAATCAGGTAAGATTTGTAGAGCAAAATTGTTTTATGAAAATGAGAAACTTGCCGCACATGGTAATTACTATAAACAAAAGAAAGATAGTATTTGGGACTATTACACTAAAGATGGAAAATTGCTTTCAGTTGAGTCTTATGTAAAAGGTCTTAAGAATGGAAAATTTCTAAAATATCACGATAATGGGAAACTTGCCGAAGAATCTAATTATGTTAATGATAAGAAGCATGGTTTATGGCGACTATATTATCCCGGTGGTCAGTTAAAACTTGAAACTAATTATAAAGAGGGAAAAAGAGATGGAGTATTTCAGGTATTTTATGAGAATGGAAAAAACAAAATAGAAGGGAATTATAAGGATGACTATCGTGATAAACTTTGGATATTTTATTTACCTGATGGTTCGGTAGACATTAAAGTTGAGTATGAAATGGGGAAAGCAAAGGACCAGGAAGAGTTAGATAAACGAGAGCAAAAAGAATTTAAAGAATTCGATAAAAACAAGAGTAAATTTAAAGATCCTGAGAAAGATATTAATGAATTTGAAGAGTATTACAGGTCGAATTAACTCTTTCTGATTTAAAAAATGAGATTAACTTAATGGCATTTCCAAACAGCAAAACGGGGAAAGTTGAATTTGATAAGGCAAGAGCTGTTAACGTAAACGGGCAATTAATAGCCAAAACTGTTTACTCCGCTCTTGCAAATACTGATGTTGAAAATCTCAAATTAGATAATGACTCTCTTAGTTTTATGACTAATAATAGCCTTTTTAAAATTCACTATCCTGTAAAACTTAATTTCGAGGTTAATGATACAATAGTGATTAATTACAGTATTGCTTTGTCAGAGTTGCTAAAAGTTTCAATATTGGTGGTTATTGTTGCAGCATTCTTATCAAGACTTTATATCACAACATTTATCACCTTCTTACTAATCTTGCTTGCTGCTTTTTACATTATTAATATTTTAATTGTCGATTCGGCTGTTAGACGGATTATTAATGATTTATTTAAACGTTTGCCATTTATTTCAAAAGAGGATTTTTCGAAAGAACAGGCAGAATGGTTGAAAGATACAAGTCTTTGCCCTGCTTGTGGAGCTTCTCTTTCCGAATTTGATATGAAGTGTCCGGTATGTGGAATTAGCCTTCCTAACAGATTGAATATTAAAACTTTCTCGCCAAAACAAACTAAGCTTACAAAAAGTGTTGAGCAAGATATAAAATACTCTTTTGCCGAAAAGAAAAGAGCTGAAAATGAGAAATAATTATTTGAGATGACAAGAACTTTCACTTTTAAGAAAAAACAAAGTTTTATTAGTAAAACCTTCCTTTTTATTTTTTGTCTTTTCTTTTTTCTTTCTCAGAATCTGTTTTCTCAAGATTATCTGTATACTGATTATTTTTTCCTTCTTCATAAAAAGAAATCGGAAGTAAATATTAAAAACGGATTGAGAAATGGGGTTCAGACATTTTGGAGAATAAATGGCAATAAACATATTGAGGCTACTTATTTAAACGACACACTAAACGGAAAAATAGTTGAGTGGTATAACAATGGAAAGATAAAGTACATAGGCTTTTACAAACATGGTTTAATGCATCACAAGTGGTTTTATTACTACAAAAACGGGCAAGCAAAAGCTCAGGAATATTATGTTGACGAAATACCTTTTGACAACTGGTATGAATGGTACAGCAACGGAAATTTAAAGCTTAAATCCTTTTATGTTGATGGTGTGCTTGAGGGGAGGTGGCAGACATGGTACCGTAACGGAAATTTAAAAGAAGAAGGTTTTGTTGTCGATGGTTTAAAGAATGGAGTTTGGCACGAATACTATTCCAATGGTAAAAAGCGCATGATAATAGAATACAAAAACGGCAACATAGTTAAACCACCCAAACGATGGTGGTCAACAGGTAGAGTTGATGATAATTACTAATTCCTCTTCCCTCTGTTGAAGAAGAGGGAAATGAGGAAGATATATATTGATTAATAATTCACAGCTTAACCACAACTTGAACAACCGCCACAATCATGATTCTCGTGGTGGATATGCCCATGTTGCAATTCTTCATTAGTAGCTTCACGAATATTAACAATTTCTCCTTTAAAATATAAGCTGCTACCTGCCATTGGGTGATTAAAATCCATTGAAACAGAATTATCGCCAATCTCAACTACAATACCGTTTATATGATTCCCATTTGCATCTTTCATCGGAATTGTATTGCCAAGTTGCAACAAATCTTCACGTATTTTACCATCTGCCATAAAAATCTCAATTGGCAAATCAACAATAGCCTTTTCATCAACTGCACCATAAGCATCTTCGGGCTTAAGCATAAATTCAAACTTATCGCCTGTTTTTAAATTGCCAATGTTTTTTTCAAATTCAGGTAACATACTTCCGTTACCAAAAATAAACTGAAGAGGACTTTCTTTTGTTAATGTCTCAATGGCTTTTGTAGCATTTTCACTGTCAGTTAGTTCATAGCTCAGCGATATTACTTTATTTTTTTCTACTATCATAATGTATTATAGGTCTAAATTATATTCTCAAATAACAACCATTTGCTGGGGTTGTTTACTTCCTAAATGGGATTAATTTATATCGGTAAATAAACAAAGTATTGATGAAAATAAAAATGACATTTATCAGTAATAATTTTCCGGCTTAAGGTATTAAAATTTTATTAATTTTGTATCACTAAATTATGCGGGAGTAGCTCAGTGGTAGAGCATCAGCTTCCCAAGCTGAGGGTCGCGGGTTCGATCCCCGTTTCCCGCTCATCTTTTTACCAAATACTATAGGGCTTAATGTGTAAGTTTGAATTGTAGTATTTCATTTCATGACTTACTTCTTCTTCTAACCATTCGGGAATAGCAAATGTATCATCTTCGTTATCCAGTTCTATCTCAGCTATTATCAATCCTTTGTTTAGACCTTCAAACTCATCAACTTCCCATAGATTATTTTCGTAATTGATATAATATCTAAGCTTTTCAATAATATTGCTGCCAAACAAGTCTATCATTATATTAGTATCATCTATAGGAATTTCATATTCAAATTCAGTTCTGGTTATTCCCGCAAGTTTTCCCTTTATAGTGATAAATCCCTTTTCGCCTAAAGTTCTTATGCGTATAATTTTGTTTGGGTCAGATGAAAGATAGGTTTGCCGGCACTTTATACCTTTAGGCTTTTCAAGTGCTTGCCATTTAATTTTATTTACCAGAAATTTTCGTTCAATCTCTTTATTCATTTGTAATTATTTACTGATTATTATTTAACTTCTCCCTTTAGGTTTTAGTTATAATTTACACAAGTTTTTTTACTTGCGGATTTTGGGTAAATTTACAACCAAAATATATCTACAACAAATGTAGTTGTAAGCTTATTTGAAAAGAATTTTTTATGAATAATGTTTTAGGAATAATACCTGCTCGTTTTGCTTCAAGCCGTTTCCCCGGAAAACCTTTGGCTGATATAAAAGGAAAAGCTATGATTCAGCATGTTTATGAACGCGTTGCTAAGCAGATAGCAAATACAATTGTTGCTACCGATGATGAGCGTATTGAGCAAGCTGTTATGGCTTTCGGAGGTAATGTAGTGATGACCTCTGCTAATCACAAAAGTGGCACGGAACGTTGCTTTGAGGCATATGAAAAGTACAGAAAAAAAACAGGCTTTGATGCAGATGTGATTGTAAATATACAAGGTGATGAGCCATTTATAAAAGAGGATCACATACAGAAAGTTATTTCAGGTTTTGTTAAAGAGGAAACGGAAATTGTTACTTTGGCTAAGCTAATTGATTCACAGGAAGAGCTTTTTAGCAGTAATCAACCCAAAGTAGTTTTTAATAGTTTTAATGAAGCTCTTTATTTTAGTCGAAGCCCTATTCCCTTTATGCGTGCTATCAAAAAAGATTTATGGATAGAGAAAAACGATTATTATAAACATATCGGTATTTATGCTTATCGTACTGAGGTGCTTGAGAAAATCGTACAGTTTAAACCCTCAAAATTGGAAAAAGCCGAATCTCTTGAACAATTACGCTGGCTCGAAAACGGAATGACAATTAAAGTAGAGTTAACGAAATATGATTCGCAGTCTGTTGATACACCCGAAGATTTAGATAGACTATTGGCAATGATGTAGTTCGCTATTGTTTGTCATTATTGTACTTTAAAACATTAGAGTAAGAATAAAGATTGAAGTTTGCAGCCTGTTTTGCTTCACCTAAGATAGAAGACAAATTATATCTCAATTCTAATAAAACCAGCTTTTTACAAATATCGCCGTTCGATTCATGCTTGAGATAAAGACTTGCTTTTCGAGGCAGACTTTTCATGTACATGCCGTTAAACATTAACTCAAAATTGTGCTCCTTGCATCCGCCTGAATAGCTGATGTTTAAAACTAAAACGCTATCTTTAATCTCCGCATTATTTATTGTATAATCCGGTTTTCCTTTCGGAATAGTAAAAGAATTATCAACGGTGGGTTCTAATAATACGGTCATTTCCTGATTTTTATTAATAACAGATTTTTGTTGATTCTTCCTGGTACTACATGATACTGTCAGTAATACTGCAAAAATAAGAACTATGCTTGTTTTATAAATATTCATTTGCTCAAAATATTATTATGTAAAAAAATAAGTTTCTGTTTGCATAGGCAAAGAAAAGAAAATTTTTAGAAGTCACTTGCTAACTTGACTTATCATTCTTCTTTATTATTTTTCAATAACTTTTCTAGCTCAAACATTTCATCTCTTAATCTGGCTGCTTCAATAAAGTCAAGTTCTTTAGCCGACTTTTTCATTTGTACTTTAAGTTTTTCTATTGCTTTCTTTAGTGCCGGTTTACTCATATATTTTACAATAGGATCGGCTGCAATTGTTGATTTCTTGCTCTCATCAGAAATATAAGATTTTCCTTCACCCGATAAAATTGACGACTTCCCTTTGACAATTTGTTTGGGTGTGATATTGTGCTTTTCGTTATAGATTAATTGTTTCTCACGTCTCCTGTTTGTCTCGTCAATGGTTTTTCTCATCGACTCTGTCATTTTATCAGCATACATTATTACTTTGCCGTTGATATTCCTGGCAGCTCTTCCTGCAGTTTGTGTTAATGACCTGACCGATCTTAGAAAGCCTTCTTTATCAGCATCTAATATGGCAACAAGAGATACTTCCGGTAAATCTAATCCTTCGCGAAGCAGGTTTATGCCTATCAAAACATCAAATAATCCTTCACGTAAACCTTCCATAATTTCCACACGTTCCATAGTGTCAACATCAGAGTGAATGTAACGACAACGGATATTTATTTTTGTAAAATATTTGGCAAGTTCCTCTGCCATTCTTTTAGTAAGTGTTGTAACAAGTATTCTCTCATCTTTTTCAATTCTGGAATGTATGTTTGCAATTAAATCATCAATTTGATTCAGACTTGGCTTTACTTCAATTTCAGGATCGAGAAGACCGGTTGGCCTAATAACTTGTTCTACAATTACTCCTCCGGTTTTTTCCAGTTCATAATCTGCCGGGGTTGCACTCATGTAAATAACCTGATTTTGCAGTTCTTCAAATTCCTCAAAGCGAAGTGGCCTGTTGTCAAGAGCCGCCGGTAATCTAAAACCATATTCAACCAGGTTAAGCTTGCGTGAATGATCGCCACCATACATTGCTCTTATCTGAGGAATAGACACATGGCTCTCATCAACTATTGTAAGAAAGTCTTTTGGGAAATAATCGAGCAAACAGAAAGGCCTGCTTCCTTTATCCCTTCCGTCAAAATATCTCGAATAATTCTCAATACCTGAGCAATATCCCAATTCCCTAATCATCTCAAGATCATAAGTAACCTTGTCTTCAATCCGTTTTGCCTCAAAGTTTTTCCCTATTTCCTTAAAGTATTCAACCTGCTTCATCATATCATCCTGTATTTGATGAATGGCAAGTTGCATCCGCTCTTTGGTGGTAACAAAAATATTAGCAGGATATATCAATATTTCCTCATGTCTCTCAAAAGTATGACCTGTTACCGGATCGAAAGACTCAAGCGATTCAATCTCATTTCCCCAAAAGCTGACTCTGTATGCATAATCGCCATAAGCAACAAAAATGTCAACCGTATCGCCTTTAACTCTGAATGTCCCTCGCGTAAAATTAACTTCATTTCTCGAATACAAAGAATCAACTATTTGATGAAGGAATTTATTACGGTCAAGAGAATCACCTTTTCTTATATGTATTACATTAGCATGAAAGTCATCCGGATTTCCAATTCCGTATAAACAAGATACTGATGAGATGACAATAATATCTCTTCTGCCCGAAAGGAGTGATGAGGTTGTGCTAAGCCTGAATTTTTCAATCTCGTCATTTATCGAGAGGTCCTTTTCTATGTATGTATTTGTAATCGGGAGGTAAGCTTCGGGTTGGTAATAATCGTAGTAAGAAACAAAATATTCGACGGCATTGTCGGGAAAAAACTGCTTAAATTCGCCATAAAGTTGTGCTGCCAAAGTTTTATTATGACTTAAAATTAATGTTGGACGCTTTATTTTCTGAATAACATTTGCTATTGTAAAAGTTTTTCCCGAGCCTGTAACACCAAGAAGAGTTTGGAATTTTGTATTCTCATTTATTCCTTTTACTAATTCCTCAATTGCTTGTGGTTGGTCACCTGTAGGCTGAAATTCAGATGTTAACTTAAAGTCCATGTATTAATTATTCGGTTTAATTTCTTTTGCAAATCTACTTCTTTTTAAAATCATTTATTGATTATTTACATATAGAATTTGATATTAATTTCTGACAAATTGTGATGTTGGAAAGCAGTTGAAATTTTAATATGCCTTGTTTTGTATTTTTTGTATTTTATGTTTATTTTAGTCGACAATAAAAAACTATTAAATATTTATTAAACTTAAAGCTTATGAAATTTAAAACTTTACTTAAAAAATCATGGTTGATTAATTTCCTTTTTATTATGCTATTCTCCTTGTTTAGCATAAATGTATCAGCCGATAATTGCACAGAGACCGCATCTGCAAGTGGTTATGATAGCGACCCTGTTACTGTTACTATTAATTCATTTCCGTGTGTTGGAACAGATATTATAACAGCCGTTACATTAGATGCAACAATTGGTAATTATTGCACTTCTTATTATTGGTATTCCTATGACATAATTGTAAATGGTACTACTGTTGTTACCGGACAATGTAACCAAACAGGCTTTGACTTAACACCATATCTGCCTATTACATCAGTTGCTATACAATCAAATGATGAGGATAACTACTCTGATAATGTTACATTGAATTTAACATTAAATATTACTCATGAGGCACCCCCAGTTTGCACAGATGTATTTTCAGCTTCAGGCTATGATAGTGACCCTACTGTAGCATCTACTACTACATTCCCCTGTACTGCTGGTGGAACTATAATCGGAATGACTATGGATGCAACAATTGGTAATTATTGCACTTCTTATTATTGGTATTCCTATGACATAATTGTAAATGGTACAACTGTTGCAACTCAGCAATGCGATCAAACAGGCTTTGATTTAACACCATATTTGCCTATTACT
>JANTGP010000085.1 GCA_024762835.1 Bacteroidota bacterium | reverse complement strand
TTTGGGAAGCTTTTTAATGCTGTGAGGTAGGCAATATTTTTGCCTGAATGATATTTTTGCTGCAATTTATATGGGTTAACTTTACTGTTTCAACTATTTGTGTAATCATTTATCCAATATATTTTAAATTTTATGCCCAAATAGTTTTCAGCTTGTTATTAATCGAAAAACTTTTTTCGAGTTTAAAGCATAGGTCTTTAAATTCGGGAACCTGTTCTATTGCCTTTTCAACAATAGTTTTACTTTTTTTTGATAAATCATAATTCTAAATTTTAATTAATAATTGAACAAAGGAACAAACGTAGGAATTGAAGAATTAGGCAATGGAATTTGGAAAGTATTTTATAGAAGGGTATTTTTAGGATATTTTAATGAATAAGAATTAAGAAATAAAGAAACATCAACAAGCTTGGAAACTAATTTAGTATATAACTTGTGTAGACGATGTATATTAACGAACAAAGAAGCAATTAATTTATGATAAGATAAAAATACTAAACGATGAAAGATGATATTATAAAGAAAACTCCCGGGTTTAAGTTTGCAATAACAGGTTTAATTAGTGCTTACCAAAGTGAAAGAAATTTTAGAATTCATTTAGTGTTTATTATTATAGTTGTTCTGCTTGGTATTTATTTGAGTATCAGTAAAACAGAATGGTTGTTAATTACAATTGCAACAGGACTTGTTCTTATGGCAGAGTTATTTAATTCTTCGATAGAATTAATAGTTGACTTTATTTCGCCTGAATTTGATTTAAAAGCCGGTAAGATAAAAGATATATCAGCAGCAGCTGTTTTACTAGCTGTAATAACTGCTGTAATTATTGGTTCCGTTATTTTTGTTCCTTATGTTTTCATACTTATCATATGATTCCAGTTTTGCATACTTATCAGATGAGATTAATATATTCTAAGTCATAAGATGAGTATCTGTATTTATTGCATATTTGTAATTTATTTATAGAATTAAAATGCTAATAAGAAAACTAATTATCACAGAGGATGGTTCACACAGTTTTTATATTGAAGAGCTGGGCGAGCAATATCATTCTGTGCATGGTGCTGTTCAGGAATCATTGCACATATATATAAATGCCGGTCTGGCTAATATCAGGAAATCAGATATTAGTATTTTTGAGATGGGTTTTGGAACAGGACTAAATGCTTTACTTTCTTTTGATTATGCAAAGAGAAATAACAAGATAATTCATTATTCAGCTGTAGAAAAATATCCTTTGACCAAAAATGAATATTGCGTGTTAAATTATTCTGATTTTATTGATTCAGATTATAGGCATGTTTTAAATGAAATGCATAACTCTGAATGGGGGACTGAGAATAAGATTGGCGATAATTTCACATTAATCAAATATGCAGAAGATATTAAAAATCTTGTTATTCCTGATAATCTTGATATATGTTATTTTGATGCTTTTAATCCCGTAATACAGCCCGAACTATGGAGTAAAGATATTTTTAGTAAAATATACGAGAGATTAAATCGTGGTGGTATTTTATGCACCTATAGTGCAAAGGGGATAGTAAAAGAGAATCTTCGAAGCGTAGGTTTTAAAGTGAATAGGATGAAGGGACCGGAAGGTAAAAAACACATTCTTCAAGCTATTAAAGTTTGATGCTTGTTTCAATGAAAATGAAGTATATTTAATATTAGTTTTCAGCACCGAAGATTTTATTTATTTTTGTTCGGAAATAATTTGTTAAATTGCTTATTTAACAATTAAGATAATTAGAAGTAAATAGATGAATTCGACTGTTTTACATTTATTATTAATGGTGTTGGGTTTATCATAAAAAATTAAAGCAAATGAAATTATTAGAAGGAAAAACTGCAATAATAACAGGTGCGGCAAGAGGAATTGGTAAAGCCATTGCCCTAAGATTTGCAAAAGAAGGAGCAAATATAGCATTTACCGACCTTGTGATTGATGAGAATGGCGAGGCTTTGGTAAAAGAACTTGAAGGATTGGGAGTAAAGGCGAAAGCTTATGCTTCGAATGCTGCCAGTTTTGATGATACACACAAAGTTACGGATGAAATATTTAAGGAATTCGGAAGAATTGATATTCTTGTTAATAATGCCGGGATAACAAAAGATACTTTGTTAATGAGAATGACCGAAGAAATGTGGGATGCTGTTATTGCTGTTAATCTAAAATCGGTATTTAACTTTTCCAAAGCCGTACAACGGATTATGCTTAAGCAGCGTTCGGGTTCAATTATTAATATGAGTTCTGTTGTTGGCGTGAGTGGTAATGCCGGACAATCAAACTATTCAGCTTCAAAAGCCGGAATTATAGGTTTTACCAAGTCAATAGCTAAGGAGCTTGGCTCAAGAAGTATCAGATGTAATGCAATTGCCCCGGGTTTTATAATTACTGAAATGACTGCAAAATTGCCTGAGGAAGTGCGTAAAGAATGGGCTGAAAAAATCCCATTAAGAAGAGGTGGTACACCTGAAGATGTTGCGAATACATGTGTTTTTCTTGGTTCTGAACTTTCTTCGTATGTCAGCGGACAGGTTATAAATGTCTGTGGTGGAATGAATACCTAAATAATTTGCTTGTTAGCATACAATTTGTTCAACATCTCGGAAGTTTTATTTTGGCCTGTAAATAATTTCATTATTAATGAAGTTTTTTTTCGGGTTTGAATAATAAATACCGGCTAACTAAGTATATATTAATTTACATTAAGATACTGACTTTGAAAATTCAACTTTTTACCGAACTACCTTTTTGGTTTATTCTTATTTGCCTTGCTTTTGCTTTTCTTGTTACATGGTTTCTTTACCGAAAAGATAAAGCATATGAGGATATTGCAAGATGGAAAGTGTGGATTATGGCTTCACTAAGATTTTTGTTTATATTCTTTCTTGCCTTTTTGCTTTTGTCGCCATTGTTTAAATCAATTGTTAAGAAAGTTGAGAAGCCTATTATTGTTTTTGCACAAGATAACTCGGAATCTATTGTTTACAATACCGATTCAAGTTATTATAAAAATACATACCCGAAAGAGCTTAGTAAATTCTTAGATAGATTAAAAACCAATTATCAGGTAAACACATATTCTTTTGATAATAAGATTAATGATGATTTTAAACTCGATTTCACTGGCAAATCAACAAATTATTCATCATTACTTGAAGAGATATCAAATAGATACACAAACAGAAATGTTGGTGCTTTTATTCTTTCCGGTGATGGTATTTACAACGAAGGCTCAAGTCCTTTAAACAAAGCTTCGGAGATGCATTTTCCGATTTATACAATTGCTTTGGGTGATACAATTGTTCATACTGATTTGTGCATTTCTGAATTGAACTATAATAAGTTTGCTTTTCTTGGCAATAATTTCCCTTTACAGATTTATCTTGAAGCTAATGATGCTAAAGGAAAACAAATACATTTATCTGTTTTAAGAAATAATAAAGTTGTTAAAACCGAGATTGTTGATATCGAGAATAACTCGTTCTCGAAACAATTAAACCTTGAGATTGAAGCTGATAAAACAGGATTGCAACATTATTCTGTTAGATTGAAAGCATTAAAGAGTGAGCTAAATGCTATCAATAACAAAAGGGATATAATGATCGATGTAATTGACAGCAAACAAAAAGTTTTAATTCTTGCAAACTCACCTCACCCTGATGTAACAGCAATAAAACAATCTCTTGCTTCAAATATTAATTATAAGGTTGATTTTTATCTGATTAACGATTTTAAAGGAGATGTGAAAGATTACAACTTAGTGATATTTCATCAATTACCTTCAAATTATAATGCAGCTACTGATATTATAGCGGAGATGAATAAACTCGAAATTCCTTGCATGTATGTTGTAGGGTCACTGACATCAATTGATAAGTTGAATGCCTTACATACGGGTCTCGAGATTCAGCAAAATAATGAAAGTTTTGAGGATGTTCAGGCAATAGGAAACAAGCAGTTTTCCTTATTTGATTTTGATGATGACCAGAATAAAATTATCAGTCGCTTTCCGCCATTGTTTGCTCCTTTTGGTACTTTTAGTATTTCACCAAAGGCGTCAGTATTTCAATTTCAATCAATAAGAGGTATTGAAACATCAAAGCCTTTGATTCTTTTTAATGTGGTTGGTAACCAGAAGATTGCAGTTATAGCGGGAGAGGGAATATGGCAATGGCGTATTCAGGACTATATGCAATCCGGTAATCATAAGCTTTTCAAGGAAATGATAAATAAGATTGTTCAATATTTGTCTTTAAGAGTAAAGAAATCAAGGTTTATTGTAAATGTAGACAATGTCTTTAATGAAACTGAAACAGTACTATTTAGAGCTGAGGTATATAACAAAAGTTATGAGCCTGTTAATGAAGAAGAAATACAGTTAAGTATTATTGATAAATCAAAGAAGGTATATAAATTTACCTTTAATAAATTTGAAGATGCTTACCGTTTTGATGCAGGAGCTTTTCCTGTGGGAGATTATAATTACATTGCCGAAACTAGATATGATGATAAAGTGCATAAGGTGAAAGGGAGTTTTTCTGTTTTGCCGATTGATATTGAGGCGGTAAATACTCAAGCAAATCATCATTTACTTTATCGTTTGGCAAATGAAAATAAAGGGAAAGAATTTTTACCATCACAGTGGGATGACTTATATAACTCTTTGATTTCTAATCAAAACATTGTGCCTGTTGAAACAAAAGAAGAAAAGCTAATGGAATTGATAAACCTTAAATGGGTTTTCTTTATATTACTTTCTTTCATCTCTTTAGAGTGGTTTTTCAGACGATACAATGGCGGGTATTAGATTGCTTAAACTTTGCATGAAGTAAATTGTTTGTGTTATGATAAATGAATTCATAGTGTAAATCTCAATCGTATTTAAAAATGCCAACAACAATATTCTATATTATAATTGCTCTTATCCTGTTTGATTTCTTGCTGAATCAGTTTTTGAATTATCTTAATTCAAAGAATAGGAACGTCGATTTACCTGTTGAGTTAAAGGATGTTTACGATGCAGAGAAATATAAAAAACAGCAAGATTATGAGATAGTTAATAGTCGTTTTGATTTTGTTTCTTCATCGTTTAGCCTGATTGTTATTCTGATAATGTTATTATTTGGTGGTTTTGCCTTTGTTGATGGACTTGCAAGAGCTTATACAACAAATCCTATTTGGCTGGCTTTACTGTTTTTCGGTATTCTCATGTTTGCTTCTGACATTCTCGGTACACCTTTCTCGTTGTATCACACTTTTGTAATAGAAGAGAAATTCGGTTTTAACAAAACTACATTAAGAACATTTTTTCTTGACAAAGTTAAAGGCTGGTTATTATCTGCAATAATAGGCGGTGGATTATTGGCACTTATAATCTGGTTCTATCGGATATCAGGCTATAATTTTTGGCTTTGGGCTTGGTTGGCAATTAGTGTATTTATGATATTTATGACATTGTTCTATTCTTCTTTAATTGTTCCGCTCTTTAATAAGCAAACAGCTCTCGAAGAAGGTGAATTGCGTGATAAAATTGAAGATTTTAGCCGTAAAGCCGGATTTAACCTGAAAAATATATTTGTTATTGACGGCTCAAAACGTTCTACCAAGGCAAATGCATACTTTAGCGGACTTGGTCCCAAAAAAAGAATTGTGTTGTATGATACTCTAATAAATGATCTTGATCCGGAAGAGATTGTTGCTGTTCTTGCTCACGAAGTAGGGCATTATATGAAAAAACATACCCTTTCCGGAATGGTAATTTCGATTTTACAAACAGGATTTATGTTGTATCTTCTATCATTGTTTGTTGATAATCCAAATTTATCTCAGGCTCTTGGTGTTGAGAAAACAAGCTTCCATATTGGCTTAATCTCATTTGGAATATTATATAGTCCAATTTCAACAATCTTAGGCTTGATATTAAATATGTGGTCTCGAAAGAATGAATATCAGGCAGATAGATATGCTGCTAGTTATGGATTTGCAGATAATCTAATTTCCGGATTGAAAAAACTATCCTCAAACAGTCTTAGTAATTTAACTCCCCATCCGGTTTATGTGTTCTTTCATTATTCTCATCCGACTTTATTGCAACGCTTAAGAGCTTTAAAAAATACCTTATGACAAAAGCAGAAATAATAACAATAGGTGACGAAATATTAATTGGTCAGATTTTAGACTCAAATTCTGCATGGATTGCTGAGCAACTTAATGCTATTGGTGTTGATGTATATCAGATAACAAGTATATCTGATGAAAAGCACCATATTATTAATGCTATTGATTTGGCAAAACAGCGAGCTGATATTATTATTATAACGGGCGGATTGGGACCAACCCGTGATGACCTTACTAAAAAAACTTTAGTAGAGTATTTTAACACAAAGCTTGTATTTAATGAGGATTTATTAAAACATGTAGAGAAATTATTATCTTCAAGAAATATTAAAATGCATCAAGCAAATATTGACCAGGCTTATGTTCCTGAGAATTGCAGATGCCTCGAAAATAAAAATGGAACAGCTGCCGGAATGATGTTTGAACATGAGGATAAGACTATTATCTCAATGCCCGGTGTACCGTTTGAGATGAAACAGATAATGAAAGACTCTGTTTTGCCATTATTGAAAGAAAAATTCAAAACTTCATATATTGTACATAAAACCGTAGTTACTCATAATTATCCCGAATCTAAACTTGCACATATCATAAAGGATTGGGAGATGAATTTGCCTGAATCAATAAAGTTGGCGTATTTGCCTTCGCCCGGAAGAGTTCGCTTAAGATTAAGTTCAAAGGGAGATGATATTGCTTTTATTAATTACATGATTGATAAGGAAGTTGAGAAATTAGTGAAAATAATTCCGGGCTCTATTTCTTCATATAACGGAAAACCTTTGGAAGAAACTGTAGGGAATTTGCTGCGTAAAGCCGGAAAGACTTTAAGCTCAGCAGAAAGTTGTACAGGTGGAACTATTGCCAAAAAGATTGTTTCGGTTCCGGGAAGCTCTATATATTTTAAAGGTAGCATTGTTGCCTATTCTAATGAAATAAAACAAAACCTATTATCTGTTGATGGTGATGATCTGGAGAAGTATGGTGCAGTAAGCGAGCAAGTTGTTCGTAAAATGGCGGAAAGTGCAATTGAAATATTTAATACCGATTATGCAATTTCTACATCAGGTATTGCAGGTCCTGATGGAGGAACTGATGAGAAGCCTGTTGGAACAACTTGGATAGCTGTAGCTTCGAAAACAGAAACAATTGCCAAGCTTTATCATTTCTCCGAATATCGTGGAATCAATATTGAGAAATCATCTATTACTGGTTTAGATATGCTTAGAAAAATGCTAGAGTAACATATGACTTCATTAAAATTTATAATATTCAGTATTTATGTATAAAAAAAGCCCCAGCTTATTGGGGCTTTTTTTTTGATTTATAATTACTGTTTTATTGATTAACTATTCTTTAGTTTCCTATTTTCAGCTTTGGTATAGGTAATTCTCATTGAAAACTCATCACCTTTTTGTTCAATAACTATTTTGTTACCATTATCACTTACAACTGAATATTTATCAAGAGAAATTGATTTAAAGCCACCGTCCTCATAAGGTCCGTACGGGCTAAGGATTAATGTTAAATAAGTATTTGCACCATCAAGCCCGTTAATGCCTCCAGGCTGCCCGCTTGTTCCGGGGTTTCTCCATATTTCATATTCAATATTCCATGCATAGTAAGCAATATCATAACCATCCCAAAACTCACCCTCGTAATATAGTTCATAATAACCCGGACGTGTGAGATAGTATCGTCCCCACTCAAATATCGAAGGGATATCACTTGTTCCTGCATCTAAATAGTCCGGCATTACATATTCCCATTCAAGAGCTAAATAAGCATCACCAGGGCGACCATCATATCCAACATTATTATATTCAATATAGCAAGAACTAAATACTAATGGGAAACTAATTAACAAAACTAAAAGGGGCTTAATAATTCTATTTTTACTTGTTGATGTGCTTAACGATTTCATAATTGTAAGTTTTAAGATTCAATCAGCAAAAACCAAATAGCGTACCATTTTTATTACTTGGTGCTTTTTTTTATTCATTTCTGTTAAACTAATACTAAATTTGTACAATTATAATTGGAAGATAAAAGTTGAAGAGAAGCATATACATAAGCGTTTTATTAGGGATATTTGTTGTGCAGATTAGTTGGGCACAAACTTTTCCGGCATCTTTTTATAAAAATACTTCAATAGATTCTACTTTGCATAATTCGATAAATTTTAGTGTTGAAAATACTAACTTTCTGAAGAATGATGAGTATTTCAATCGTATTGTCGAAGGCTATACTTTGCTTGGTTGGATGCTTGACCCAAAGATTACATATTTCCCAACTAAAAATGCGAAGATTGAAGCCGGTATTCATTTCTTAAAATACTCAGGGGTGAATGGTTTTACACAGGCTATTCCCACATTAAGCTTCCAATACAGGATAAATAAATCTATTGATGTAATTCTGGGAAGCCTATATGGTAATACAAATCATAAATTAATAGAACCCATTTTCAGGTATGAATATTATTTTACTGATAATGTTGAAAATGGATTACAATTTCTGATAAATTCAAATAGGTTTAGTAGCGATATTTGGCTTAATTGGCAACAGTTTATTTTTAAAGGAGATGATAAGCAAGAAATATTCAATGCCGGATTCTCTAATAAGGTATATCTGAGTGATAAAAATAACCGGCATCAGTTCTCAATCCCAATACAAATTCTCTTTACACATCAAGGTGGTCAGATAAATAAGACAGATGAAAAATTAATTACTCACAATAATGATGCGATAGGTCTGAGTTATTCTTGTTCCATTTCAAATCAATTTATTAATTCTTTTGGAGCAAATCAGTATTACTTAATATTTAAAGATTTATCCCACAGTTATCAATTTCCTTATTCATTGGGATATGGCTTGTTCTCAAATGTTTTTGTCACAACAGGTCAATTGAAAGCTCAGGTATCATGGTGGTATGGTGATCATTATATCTCATTACGAGGAAACCCTTTTTACCAATCAAAATCTACTATATATGATAGATACTATGAAAAACAGAGAGCTTTTGTTTCAACAAGAGTAATGTATGAAAAGGAAATAACAAAAGGACTTAATATTGGAGGTGGTACCGAGATGTTTATTAATCTTTATAATTATGATGTGGATTATTGGTACTCCTTTTACATTAATTTTAACAGAAGTTTTTTTCTGAAAAGAATAAAAAATAATTACTATGATAAATTTTAGAATAATAAAAGTTGTATTTGCAGTATCTTTAATTGTAAGTGTATTTGTATCTTGTACAAAAGATGTTGAACCAATTATTCCTGTTGAAGATAATATTACAGGTGGAACTATTCGTTATACGGTTTTAGTTGTTGAAGGAGGAAATTCCAGTTTTAAATCAATATCTACAATTGACAGTGCACATGTCTCATTAGTAATGAATGATAGTATTTACACTAAAACTACTGATATAAATGGCTTTGCAACATTTAATAATCTTGCACCCGGAATTATTTCAGTAAAAATAATCTCAGCAAATCATACAACAGTTGATTTTGTTGTAGATTTGTCTTTAACTGATAGTTTATACAGTTCTGCTAATATTATTAATGCCTCAACTATGGTTGCACTTTTCTCTTCTTCGGGTGAAGGAACAGCTACCATAAGCGGCCATTTGTTTGCAGAACTTGACTTAAGCCAACCCGGATACGAGAATGCACCTTCAAATATTAAAGTATCTGCCGTTCTAGAATCTAATCAACTTATAAATTTTGTCAATCATGATGGGATAGGTGAGGTAATTAACATTGTATATGAGAATGCTGTTACAAGTTCATTCTCAGATGATGATAGCAATTATTTATTAACTGTTCCCGCTAGTGCTTCCGGCTTAAAACTAGTATTATTTGCGGACGATTTTATATTTGATCAGATAATCCCGCAAGGAACTATAGAGAATAAGATATTTCATTCTTTGGTAGATACTATTAAGGTTATTTCCGGTAGCTCGGTATATAGAAATATTCTTTACTACTAAATATTAGAAGTTTAATTTTACTAAAATTCTAATGTTTCTACCGGGCTCATAGAACATAGAAGATGATTCCATATTTTTAAATGCACGACTTAAATGTTCGTAGTAATTTTCATTAAAAATGTTAAATACGGATATATTAATTCCCAACCAATTATATGGGTTATAGTTGGCACTTATGTTGAACACTTTAAACTTTTCAGAGCTTTTTTCATTAAATGAATTGGATACCCTATTTTGAGCTGCGACAAGACGAACACTAAAATCTGTAGAAAGTTTTTTTGTAGTATATCTTAAAGCAATGTTGCTTGCTAAAGGAGGTATTTCAGATAAAGGCTCATCCCAGCTAATATTCTGAGCATATGTATATGATAAGTTTGAATATATACTCCATGATTTATGAAAACGATATTCAAAATTACTTTCAAATCCATATTGTTTCACAAAATCAACATTCATAAATCGCTTTGCATATTTTGGCTCTTTGCAAGGTAAGAATTTTCTTAATATAGATGAATCAACTCTCGCTGTTATGTAATCTCTCATATTCGAATAGAAAATATTTCCACCTAATTTTAGCTTATTATTTAAATATTCCATTGAGATGCTTATTTGATTATTTTTTTCTGATGTTAGATTAGGGTTTCCAACATACTCATACGCATCTGAACCAATAGATAAATGATTTATAAATCTTTCCATTAAGTTAGGTGTTCTGTTTCCTCTACCTGTCGCCAGTTTTATTGATAGTTTATCATTAATCAAGTATTGTATTGTTGCAGTCAGGCTATAATTAATCTCATTTTTTGGATGTATGCTATTGCTATACAAATTAGAGAAGTCTTCGGCTGGGCTTAGTATATCAGCTTTTGAATAATCAATTCTTGCACCCGAATTAAATAATAACTCATTATTAAACTCATAATTTAATTCAGAATAAACACCGTAACCACCCATGTATGAGTTTTGCCATATTAGATCTGTTTTATTAATAGGTGGGTCATAGTATAAGTTATTACATGAGTTTACTAATATGGTTCGGTTTCGTGAGCCATCCTTGGCAATATGATAGAAATCAATACCTGAATATAGAATTAGTTTATCATTTGCTGCTATTCCTGTCTCAATTTTTCCTCCATAAGAATCAGCTTTAAGTGTAGATATTGCGTGCGAATATGAATAATTGGGTCTTTTCCTATTGCTCATTACATGGTCAACAGTAGATCCATAAGCTTTTGCACTAATCTTAAAGATTTTAGAATTTGAAGAACTATATTTATATTCAATATTATATAGCCTGCTATTGTCGTAATCAGCATCCATTGGAAGGCCGGCAAATAGAACATCTTTTGAATAGTTTTGATGAAAACCTAAGCGAACCTGACTTGACTCGCTTAAATAAATTCCAATTTTACCACTGAAGTTATAATTTATGAACGAAGAGGGAATCTCAGTCCCATTACCACTTTTATAATTACCATAATTCATAATTCCACCGGATAAAAAGACATCATAATTCTTTTTTATCCAGTTCATTTGTATGTGTGAATCAAGATTTTTTCCATTATTTTCGTAACTATTCTGAAAGATTCCCCTGAATTTTTTACCTTTAATAATCTTAGGAGTTTTTGTAACAATATTTAATATTCCACCCATAGTTTGACCATACCTAACACTAAATGGACCTTTAATAATTTCAGCACTTTCTACTTCTTTAGGATTTATATGAACAGTAGTAGGATCCATCCTGTTTGGGCATGCACCATGTATTTTAATAGCACCATCATATTGCAAGTTTATTTGATCATATTTAAATGAATGTAATACCGGTTCGGAAGCATAGTTCCCTTTTTTAACGATCCCAAATCCGGCTGCTCTATTAAATATACTACCAATGTCATGAGATTTCATCAAATCAATTTTTTCAATCTTTTGATGACTGGTTTCAGAGGTAAACCTCCCTTTAATTATTACTTCATCAATTTTTGTAGTATCTAATATTTGGGCATCTAT
>JANTGP010000084.1 GCA_024762835.1 Bacteroidota bacterium | reverse complement strand
CCCGAATACTTGTTCTTTTTCGGTTTTGCTTCATTATAAAAAGACTCACATAGCTACGGCTATGCTTACTTTTTCTAATTTTACAAAACACAAAAAACAACTTCGTCTTAACCGAAACTTTATACTTGACTTAACACTAGCTCTTGTGACTTAAAAAACAGATAAAAAGCTCTAATGTTTCAACATGCTGAAAATATAAATAATTTATTTATTATTTGATGAAATTTGACATTTCTTAAAGAAGATATTTTTTAGAAGTTCCCTTTATTGATTGCCCTGGGATGATTATTTATAAGAAACTTACTTTCTTAACAATATTGATTTTCTTGGTTTCCATTCTTAAAAAATAAATTCCTACAGGAAAAATAGAATAGTTAAAATCAACAGGATGTTTGCCTTCAAGCAAGTATTTAGAAACTACTGTTTTAACCAATCTGCCGTTTGAGTTAAATAAATTAACCTCAACGTAAGTAAATTCAGGGACAGAAATAAACATACGCAAATAGTCGGAATTAATATTATTAAAGACTTGCAGATTATAATTCCTTTCTGCTTCTTGTTGCTCAACTTTTACTTTTTTTATTATTGAAATCTTATCTGCAACATATATACTGTTTCCTTCCTGCCATTCTTTCGCAACTACAATATCTTCAAAGCCGGTTAAATGATGCCATAATTTAATGGTGTAATCTGAGGCTGTTATTAAGCCCTCGGTTTCATTTGTTGTTTTATCGTCGCCCCAAATTGTTATTACTGTATTATTACCTCTAAAAACTGCTGACCCAACCAGCAAAGCGTCCTTTGAAAATATTCCAATCTCATCATTAATTAATGGCAATGAATCCCAGGCTGTTTGAAGTATGGCAAGGCTCATATTATTGCCTGTGTTTTTATCAATGGCGTAATACTGGAGAACAGGCTCAGGCAACTCATCTTCAATATCAATAAGTGAATCGTTAGCCGGATAATTAAAAAAACTTGTGTTGAGGGAAACTACCTGATAGGATTTTCCACTATAAAAATTCCCAAAATTAAACTCATCCATTGCCGGCCATATTAATTGACCCGACTCATTCTTAAGCAATCTAATATTGTTAATTGAAGTATCTAATAATGCGGTAATTGATGCTTCCCGGTCTCTCAGATAGGGTATAGGATGAATTGTTGTATTTAGTACAATATCTGTATCAGAGGGATTTACTTTATATCCAAATATACTAAATGAGGCATCACTATTCATTTTAATTTTATATGACTGTGCAAATGAGAGCTGAGAGTAGTTAGCCGAAAGTTGAGGCCAATATTGATTACCTGCAAAATCTGTTACTATGATAACCGAGGAATCTATATCTGATAATAAAGAATCCCAACTGCTTTCGAGAGGTTTAATATAAGAAGAAATAAAATTCCAACCTTCGTGAAGCTCAATTGTTTGCTCCGGAAAACCTGACAAGGAGTTAAGTCCACTCATCCCGTTTGACACATAAGTATCGTAGTTAAAGAAGTCTTCGCCATTGAAAGTTGCAATAGCTTCAAACTCTTTATTTAATGATGCATCCCAGATCTTCCATTTAAATTTTTCGCCTGTAACAAATCCGTCTAAACCGCTGTCTTCACCCCAAGCTGCTAAAGCGGTTGTAGAGTTCTGCCACATAACATAACCCGCACAAGCAAGAGTTCCCAGCGAATCGAAAAATACCCCGAGATAATCACCACTATCTATTGGTACATAGTTGATGCTTATTGGAATATCTTTACTTATGAGGATAGTGTGATTATTTCCGGTGTTTTTGTAAGACCATGGTAATTCGCCGTCTTTTTGAGACAAAACCGGCGATATACTTATTAATAATACAAGTATAACTGAGCTTATTTTCGGGTTAATAATTTTCATTAAAGCAATTCTTACTGTCCGCAAAGATAGTTAATAGTAAAGGAATTTATACTTTTAAACAGAATGAAAGTTGTAAAAGTATTTATTTCTACAAAGAAATTATATCTTTGAGCGTATTAGTTGTTAAGGACAACTATTGTTTTACTATAAAATTATAAGCCTAATAATAACGACACTATTAAATTATTGTGAACATTGTAAAAAAGAGAATGTCATTGAGAATATGGACAAACTTATATTAATATTATTGTTTTTACTTACGGTTTTTAATGCAAATTCACAGTCGTTAAATAGTGATTGTTCTGATGCAGGTGTTCTGTTGAAAAGCATGCCGTCTTGTAATAATGAAGATTATTACATTTTATTTGAAGATAACTTCGAGAATGATTCCTTAGACTTATCTAAATGGAGTCTTGCTGCTTATGGTGTTGGACAACAATATGGGTTGTCACCAAGTCAAGAGTTTTATGTATTAGATAACATGGAGATTTCAAATGGTATATGTAAGCTTATTGCTAAGAGGGAAACTGTAATGGGGCGAGCGATATCATGGAAGCCTGATGATGAGATTCTTGAGGATGGCTTTCCTAATTATCGCGAGTACAGCTTTACTTCATCCAGGTTGACTGCAATTGAAGATATTTGTTTATATGGGAAGTATGAAATACGTTGCCGTTTACCTAAAGGAAAAGGGTTCTGGCCATCATTCTGGATATATTCAGGACCTCGATGGAATGAACTGGATTTTTTTGATAATATGGATGGCTGTTCAAAATACTCTTGTGGTCCGGGTTACGATTATGATGGTGATGGCAGTTCGGAAGGTTGCAGGTGGGGTACTACAAATATTCCCGACTTATCGGAATGGCACACATATACAGTATTTTATAATTTTGACAGAATTATTTGGCAAATAGATAATGAGACAATAAGAACCTTATACCGCTATCATACTCTGTCAGGCTTGCCGGTTGTATGTGGCGATAATATTACTACTTCTTTGTATTTTCAAAAAGAATCTTTTCCAATTGACCCAATGCATTTGATTATTGAGTTTGCTATTAGAAACGGTGATGAAGCACCTGATGAAAATACTGTTCTTCCTGCATCCTTCGAGATTGATTATATCAGGTATTGGGTTAAACCCGGGCAAAATCATTTTCTTAATAGTTTCCTTGATAAAGAAATTAATATTTTCCCTAATCCTGCTAATAATAGTTTAGAGGCAGCATTTACTTTAAATTACCAAAGCCCGGTTTCGTACTCAATATTGGATGTATTAGGGACAGAAGTTTTACATAAAGAAAATATAACGGCTTTGCCCGGAAAAAATGATTTGTCGGTAGATGTTGCTTCTTTATTAAATGGAATATATCTAATGAGGATAATGGCAAACAGAGAAGTTATATCGAAGAAGTTTATTATATCCAGGTAAATATAAATTAAACAATAATTGAGTTACAAAGAGAAATATACAAAACTAATAAAAGCACAAGCAAGGTCTTTAGGATTTGATTTTTGCGGTATCTCAAAAGCAGGGTTTCTGGAAGAGGAAGCTCCTCGTTTAGAGTCGTATCTAAAGAGCCGGCATAATGGCGAGATGAAATACATGGAAAATTATTTTGACAAACGCCTTGACCCAACACTTTTGGTGGAGGGTGCAAAGTCAGTTATCTCATTACTGTTTAATTATTATCCGCAACAGCAACAAACTGTGCCGGATGCTCCAAAAATCTCAAAATATGCATATGGCAAAGATTATCATTATGTAATAAAGGACAGGCTTAAAGATTTGTTGGATTTTATTACAAGAGAGGTGGGAGATGTTAATGCTCGTGTATTTGTTGATTCTGCTCCGGTTTTAGAAAGAGCATGGGCAAAGAAATCAGGACTTGGATGGATAGGAAAAAATTCAAACCTGATTGTTCCGAAAGCCGGTTCTTTTTTCTTTATTGCCGAAATAATTATCGACCTCGAATTGGAAACTGATACACAAATAAAAGATAGTTGCGGCTCATGCACTCGCTGTATTGATGCATGTCCTACAGGTGCTATATACGAGCCTTACAAAATTGACGGAAGTCGTTGCATTTCTTATTTTACAATTGAATTGAAAGACAATATTCCCGAAGAAATGAAAGGGAAATTTGATAATTGGGTCTTTGGCTGCGATATATGCCAGGATGTGTGCCCGTGGAACAGGTTTTCTATTGCACACGAAAATTCAGATTTGATGATTAATCCTGTTCTGCAAAATATGAAAAAAGAAGAATGGAATGAAATAAGTCAGGAATTGTTTTCTGAACTGTTTCGCGGTTCGGCTGTTAAAAGAACGAAATATAAAGGTTTACGCCGGAATATTGATTTTGTTTCCGGACAGTAATAATAATAAATTGAGATGGACTCAAATAGTATCACATTATACGAATTAAACCAGCAGATAAAAGATGTTTTGCTTGATGCTTTTCCCCTTACTTATTGGCTTGTTGCCGAGATAAGTGATTTAAGGATAAACAGAAGTGGCCATTGTTATCTTGAATTAATTGAAAAAGATAGCTCAAGCGATGAATTAATTGCAAAGTCAAGAGCAAATATATGGGCAAGCACTTGTCGGATACTTCTTCCTTATTTTGAGATGACAACAGGAAAAGAACTGTCTGTAGGCATGAAGGTTATGATTAGCGTAAGTGTTGAATACCATGAGTTATACGGCTACAGCCTAAACATAAAAGATATCGACCCTGCCTATACAATGGGTGATTTGGAGAGAAGAAAAAAAGAAATTATTGCTCGTCTTGAGAGTGATGGTATTATTGAAATGAATAAGGAACTACCTTTGCCTGAGATTCCTCAGAGAATTGCAATTATATCATCCGAAACTGCGGCGGGATATGAAGATTTTATTCAACAGCTTCAGAATAACAAAAGCGGTATAAAGTTTTATACTAAATTATTTCCTGCTGTAATGCAAGGTGTTAATGCAGAGAAATCGATCATGCAGGCATTTGATAGAATATTTGAATATGAATCGTTTTTTGATGTCCTTGTTTTAATTCGCGGTGGTGGTTCAAAATCTGACTTAAGTTGCTTTGACAGCTATGAGCTTTCTTATTATATCACGCAGTTTCCGATTCCTGTATTAACCGGTATCGGACACGAACGCGATGATAGTATTGTTGATATGGTGGCACACACAAATTTAAAAACGCCAACTGCTGTAGCAGAATTTATCCTTGACCGAATAAGTGATTTTGAGAATCGATTATACAACTTTGAGTTGGACTTTAGTTCAATTGTAAAAGAAACAATCGACACAGAGAATAGCAGACTCGACCAATTTGCCGTTCTTTTTTCACCAATGGTGAATAATGTTTTGAATAAAGAAAGATTGAAATTGCAAATGCTAGGTGTTGAGTTTAAATCATCTGCAGCTAACTTTATATCTCTTCGTAAATTAAATTTACATGATATTGCAGGTAAATACAAACATGTAATAAATCAACAGTTTACCCTTCATCATCATGATTTGATATTGTACAAAACACGAATGTCAAATATCCGTAAGCAGTTTATGCAAAATAAGCTTTATGAGTTGGAAATACTCGAAAAAACGAATAGCTTATTAGATCCTGAACGAATACTTAAAAGAGGATATTCTCTTATGTTAAAAGAAGGTAAGATTGTTAAATCAGTGAAAGAATTAAAGCCGCACGACATGATTGTTAACAAATTATCCGATGGGCAGGTTGAAGGAAGAGTTGAGAGGATAAAAAAGAAGTAGTACGTTGAAATTATAGTACTTGTACTTTAGTTAAAACCTAAAATTGAGTATCCCTAATTAAAAAGTACAATTTGTTTTACACCCGAAAGATACTTGCAAAATTAAGCTGATAAAAAGGCTTTGCATACAAAGTAAAATTAAGTAGTTTTACAATGTTTTTTGAAAAAGCAAGTACTAATATACAATAGACAAGACAATGAGAGACTCAGAAATAGTTTTAAATCCAAATCCATTAGTTAAATATTTAAAAAAGCCATCTTCAGAATTTACTAAAGCCGATATTATGAAGTATATCCACGATAAGGATATAGAGATGATAAATCTTCGGTATGTTGCTGACGACGGTAAATTGAAAACCCTGAATTTTGTAATTCTAAGTATGGAACATCTAGAGTTGCTTTTCTCTACCGGTGAGCGTGTTGACGGCTCCAGCTTATTCTCATTTATCGAAGCAGGTTCAAGTGATTTGTATGTAATACCTCGATTTAAAACTGCTTTTGTTAATCCTTTTGAAGATGTTCCCAGTCTTGATATCCTTTGTTCTTTCTTTACAAGCGAAGGAAAGCCGCTTGAAAGTTCTCCTGAATATATTCTCAAAAAAGCTGCACATGTGTTTAAAGAAAGTACAGGCTTTGAGTTTAAAGCAATGGGCGAACTGGAATATTATGTTCAGAGTGAGCGTATTGATATGTATCAAGGCATTGACCAAAAGGGTTATCATAGCTCGGTACCATTTGCAAACTGGGAACATTTCAGGAAAGATGCAATGCGTTTAATAGCACAATGTGGTGGTAAAATTAAATATGGCCATTCGGAAGTTGGTAATTTTGTAACCGAGACGGAAAGCTATGAGCAACAGGAAATAGAATTTTTGCCTGTTGCTGCCGAAGATGCAGTTGACCAGCTAATAATTGCAAAATGGATAGTTCGCATGTTAGGACGGGAATACGGAGTAAACATTAGTTTTGCCCCTAAAATATCCGTTGGGAAAGCCGGAAGTGGTTTGCATATTCATATGCTTGTTGAAAAGGATGGACAAAATATGCTTGTCGATAATGGTAACTTAGGCAATATTGCAAAAAAAATGATAGCCGGAGTTCTGGATTTAGCTACGGCCTTAACAGCTTTTGGAAATACTATTCCTACATCTTATCTGCGTTTGGTCCCTCATCAGGAGGCACCAACTTATGTGTGTTGGGGCGATAGAAATCGTTCTGCTCTGGTTAGGGTTCCTTTAGGTTGGCTTCACGGAACAGATAATATGTTAAAAGATGCTAATCCTCTAGAAGAAACTGATAATCGTAATTTTTCAAGTAAACAAACATTTGAGTTTAGAGTTGCCGACGGCTCTGCTAACGTATATCTTTTAGTTGCCGGTCTCATTGTGTCTGCACAACACGGACTTGAAATGAAAAAATCACTTGAAAAAGCAAATGAACTGTATGTCCCTGTAAATATCTTTGATGGAAGTTTTAAGACTCAACTCTCAAAACTTGACCAGTTACCTACTTCGTGTTGGGACTCTGCCCGATGTTTGGATGAAAAGCGTGAAGCATTTGAAAATAATGGTGTTTTCCCTCATGGGACCTTAGATTCAGTAATAAAAGGATTGAAAGATTTTAATGACAAAGATTTAAGCGACAAATTATTTGGTAACAATGAAGCAATTGCCGAAATGGTTAATAAGTATCTGCATTGGATGTAGAAAGACTTAGCATTGTTATTATCAAAATAAAAAGCCACAGAAAAAAATATTCCTGTGGCTTAGATAACTTTAAGTTTTTTTAAAAAAACTAATTATTTCGTTCCGGACGAGGTAATAGAACTTTTCTTGAGAGTTTTAGTTTACCGGTCTTTTTATCAACATCAATTAGTTTAACTTCAACTTCCTGACCTTCTTTAAGAACCTCATCAACTGATTTTAATCGTTTCCAGTCAATTTCCGAGATATGGCATAATCCGTCTTTGCCGGGAAGTATTTCAATAAATGCACCAAATGCAACAATTGATTTAACTTTTCCTTTATATACTTTGCCAACTTCAGGTATAGCTGTAATCTTATTTATCCATGCCATGGCTTCGTCAATAGAATCCTTGTTGCTTGCTGAAATATCAACAACACCGGTTTCGTCTACTTCTTCAATAGTAATAACAGTACCTGTGGCAGCTTGAATCTCTTGAATAATTTTTCCGCCGGGACCAATTACAGCACCAATCATTTGTTTTGGTATAATTGTACGAACAATGCGAGGAACGAAAGGTTTGAAATCTTCGCGAGGTTCAGAAATGGTTTTTTCCATTATATCGAGGATATGCATACGGCCTTTTTTTGCTTGTTCTAAAGCATTTGCCATTACTTCGTATGATAGTCCGTCAACTTTAATATCCATTTGAGTAGCTGTAATACCATCTCTTGTTCCGGTTACTTTAAAGTCCATATCACCAAGGTGATCTTCATCGCCAAGAATATCAGAAAGAATAGCATAACGGTCACCTTCGGCAATTAATCCCATTGCAATTCCCGAAACAGGTTTTTTAATTTTTATTCCTGTATCCATTAAAGCAAGTGTACCTGCACAAACAGTTGCCATTGATGATGAACCGTTTGATTCAAGAATATCAGAAACTATACGTATAGTATATGGGTTTTCTTCTCCATTTTCAGGTAAAATGCCTTTTAAAGCTCTATGTGCTAAATTACCATGACCAACTTCACGTCTGCTTAACCCACGAACTGGACGGGCATCGCCTGTTGAGAACGGAGGGAAATTATAATGAAGTAAGAATCTTTCGTATCCTTTAAACATTACATCATCAATAAGTTTCTCGTCTAATTTTGTTCCAAGAGTAACAGTCGTTAATGATTGAGTCTCGCCACGTGTAAAAATAGCCGAACCATGAGCAGCAGGTAAATAGTTTGTTTCACACCAGATAGGGCGAATCTCATCTGTTTTCCTTCCATCAAGGCGTATTTTATTATCAAGAATCATGTTACGAACAGCTTCTTTCTGAACATCATGATAATACTTGGCAATTAATTTTAAATCAATTTCCTCGTCTTCACCTTTCTCGGCTGTTAACCATTCAACAAATTCGGCTTCAACTGCAGCAAATGCATCTGATCTTTCGTGTTTGTTCTTAATGAGTTTATTAGCTACTTCAAATGCTTTTTCATATGTTTTGTCAAAAACTAACTTTTTGAGTTCATCATCATTATTTTCATGAGAGTATTCTCTTTTTACAGTTTTTCCGGCTAATTCAGCAAACTCAATTTGAGCCTGGCATTGTATTTTTATTGCTTCGTGGGCAACTTTAATTGCTTCAAGCATTACATCTTCCGATACTTCATCCATTTCTCCTTCAACCATCATAACATTTTCAAACGTTGCTCCAACCATTATATCAAGGTCGGCGGTTTCGAGTGCAGTTGCAGTTGGGTTGATTACAAATTCGCCATCAATACGGGCAACTCTTACTTCAGAGATTGGTCCGTGGAAAGGAATATCTGATACAGCTAAAGCAGCAGAAGCAGCTAAACCTGCCAAGGCATCAGGCAATATTTCTTTTTCAGCCGAAATAAGATTAATAGTTACAAATGTTTCAGCATGAAAATCATCAGGAAATAATGGTCTTAATACTCTGTCTACTAATCGTGAAATTAAAATCTCATGATCTGATGGTCTTGCTTCTCTTTTTAAGAATCCACCCGGGTATCTTCCCATTGCAGAGTATTTTTCTTTATACTCTACAGATAGAGGCATGAAATCTACATCCTCTCTTGCATCTTGTGCTGATACAACAGTTGCTAATAACATGGTATCACCCATTTTTACTACAACCGAGCCGTCAGCTTGTTTGGCTAATTTGCCACTTTCAATGGTGATGGACCTTCCGTCACCAAATTCAATTGTTTTTGTGATTAAATTGTACATTTTTTACTTTTTTATTTATGTGTTTTGTTGAGTCTTAAAACAATAGAATGTCAATCTAATGTTTCTTTTTTGAATATATTTTGTTTTGATGTGTTTTATTTAATAAGAAAAGCAAATTACTTTTCTTATGAGTCTTCAAACAAAAAAAGGCAATAAATATTGCCTTTTCTATAACTATCTACGTAGATTCAATGATTTAATAATCGCACGATATCTTTCGATATCTCTGTTCTTCAGGTAATCCAGAAGACTTCTTCTTTTACCAACAAGTTTAAGAAGAGCTCTCTGTGTACTAAAATCTTTCTTATTCGTTTTTAGATGGTCCGTAAGGTGTGCTATTCTGTAGGTAAACAGAGCAATTTGTCCTTCGGTTGAACCTGTGTCACTTTCAGACTTTCCATAAGTCTTAAAAAAATCTTTTTTCTTTTCTGCAGTTAAATACATATACTTTATTAATTATTTGTCAAATATTTGCACTTTTTAAGGTCTGCAAAAGTATATAAAATTTATTATATTCTATTAATTAGCAGAGAATTTATTTATTTGTTTTATTCTTGGGTAAAAAAAGATGCTTGAGAAATTGTAAATAAGTGTCTATATTTAGTATAGACGAGTCGTTTGCCGCCTTGTTTGTAAGGAAAATCCCAAGAGGTAATAATATTACAGATGATAGCCACATACCCTCAAAAGCTGTAAAAATATCTTCGCGGGCAAATTTCTCACCTGTAATTGAAACAAGATAATACAGGATAAAAAAGATAACGGATATTACAACCGGCATTCCAAGTCCTCCTTTTCTGATAATAGCACCAAGCGGTGCACCAATAAAGAAAAGCACGAAACATGCAAAGGATAGGGTGAACTTCCTGTGCCATTCAATTTGATGTCTTTTTATCCATTTTTTTCTACTGAATAAGCTCTTCTGTGTCGAAGCAATGTAACTTTTAGCTGACCTTGCATAGTTTGTTGCCAAGGCAATTACTTGCTCTTTTCTTTTTGGGTCAAGATTATTAAAAAGACTGTCTAATGATAAAGCCTGAGAAGGAGTAAGGTGGGTAGTTGATATAGTATCTGTTTTATCATGTATTTTTCTTTCTTTTTTAAAATAGCTGGTTCTAATGAGATTATCACTAAATGTTTGTTTTCTGTTCTGGAATTCTTTCAATAGGGAATCGTTAGCAATTGAGAGTTGTCTAAGATTTAACATTTGGTAATGCTTCTTAAATAATCCTTCGTCTGTTCGCTTTAAATCGCCGGGGTCCATTTGAAACATCAACTTTTGTTCTTCAAATTTATCTCTTCTCAGCGGATGAGTTTTATCTGTCTTTTTTTTCTTCTTATCCTGCGATTCTGAATAAGTATATCCATTAAACAAATCCAGAATCAGATGTGTTTTATTCTCTGTCATGCTCATATAGCCTGAATCAGCAACAGTTACCTGTACATTTCCTCTTTTTGAAGTATGGTCATAAATCATAATGTTTTTCAACAAACCTGTAACTTCATCTTTGTCTTCAATTCTAATGCTGTAACCATCAATATCATTTGAAAATACTCCTTCTTTTATGCTTAACTCAGGTTGGTGATGCCTAATATCTATAAGCAAAGTGCTCATCTTTAAATATGAATATGGCATAATGTAATTTGAAAAAAGGAAAGCTCCAATACTTATGAGAATGATAAGATATATAAGTGGTGTCATTATCCGAGAAAGAGATATTCCGGCAGATTTTAAGGCAACTAATTCGTAATTCTCCGCTAAATTACCAAATATCATTATTGATGATAGTAATATAGCAAGGGGTAGGGCCATTGGTATCAATGTTATTGCTGCATACCACATCAGTTCTGCAATAATAGTCCAGTCTAATCCTTTACCGACTAATTCATCGATCCATTTCCATAAGAATTGCATTAATAAAATAAAAATGGCAATAAAGAATGTTAATACCAAAGGTCCGATATAAGACTTTAGTATAAATTTATGCAGTTTTTTCACAGCCTATTTCGCTAATATTTTTGTATTAAACGCTTATTGTAAAAAAGTAGTATATGAAAATAATTTCTTATAAGCCGAGGGCATGTTTTAGTGTGGATATCTGAGTGTTCCAAAGTTCAATTGCATCTTCTTTCTCATCGTCTTCAACAAAATCTGTAATATGAAGAGCTACATCACGTGTTAACTCATCAATTACAATACGAAACTCAAAGAAATAATCTGTACCTTCATCTTCAATCCATTGAAATTTAATAAATACATTATCTTTCTTTGATAATAATTTGGCTTGTTGTTCGGAATTATTCCAGTAGAAAGTGTAAACACCATCTCTAACATTCACATCATCGGCAAACCACTCAGATAGTCCTGATGGTGAGCTTAAACGATAAAAAATCACTTTAGGTATAGTATTAAAAACGTATTCTATTTGATATTCATTTTTGTCCGGCATCATATTAAATTTAATGTTATTTCAATTGTGGCAAATTATAAAAAATTATTAAATAAAAAAATTATTAAGCGTTTAAGATATGATAATTTATCAATTATGCAGATTTAAACTCT
>JANTGP010000083.1 GCA_024762835.1 Bacteroidota bacterium | reverse complement strand
CTTGTTACTTATTAAGTTATTTATTTTTAGTTAAATTTTGATTCATTAAAAATATATAATTTATTTTAGACAACAATATAACTAATTATTTAATTAATTGTTTAATAATATAAAGTTTGACTGAATTAGTAATAAAACATAAAAAAATCTGTAGATGAATGATTATGAATTAGCATCAAGCTGGATTAAATCAGCTGATAATATTGTTGTTGTGCCCCATTATAATGCTGATGGTGATGCTGTTGGTTCTTCTTTGGGCATGTACTTGCTTTTACAAAATATTGGCAAAAATGTAAAAGTGGTTTATCCTAATGATTTCCCTTCATTTTTAAAATGGATGAAAGGAGCTGATGAAATTATTATTGCAGAAAAGGATATTCAAATTGCAGAGCTAACTATTGCCGGGGCGGATTTAATAATAATGACAGATTTTAACTCTTTAGGTAGAATTGATTTGCTTGGAAATCCTGTTTCAAAATCTAAAGCCCGTAAAATAGTTATCGACCATCATCCAAACCCTGATGATTTTGCTGATTTATTATTTTCCGATACCTCTGTTAGTTCAGCTGCTGAATTGGTCTTTCAATTTATTGGGAAAGTAGGTTTAAAACATGCTGTTGATAAGTTTGTGGCTGAATGTATTTTTACCGGTATCATGACAGACACAGGCTCATTTAGCTTTAACTCTTCAAGACCCGAGACTTACCAAATTGTAAGTGAATTGCTGGGATTTGGAATTAATAAGGATGAAATCTACTCTCAAGTATTTGACAATTATTCCGAGAACAGGTTTCGTTTACTAGGTTATTGTTTAAATAATAAAATGAATGTTTTGCCCGCATTTAGTACAGGCTATATTTCTATTTCTAAAAAAGAACTTGAGCAATTTAATTTTGAACCCGGCGATACGGAAGGCTTTGTTAATTACCCTCTTTCAATCAAGGGTATTGTTTTTTCTGCTATATTTATCGAGAAAGAAGACCATATAAAAATATCATTCAGGTCAAAAGGTGATTTTGCTGTAAATGATTTTGCACGAAATTATTTTAATGGAGGTGGTCACCATAATGCTTCTGCCGGAAAGTCTGAACTTGGTATGGAAGAAACAATTATTAAATTTCATGAACTGCTTATGAAACATTCAGATTCTTTATCAAAAAAATAAATTATGAGCTATTTGTTTTTAAAAATATTCTCAATCTTATTTGTTGTTAGTCTGTTGTTTACAGCCTGTAATAATAAGCCCAAGATTGTAAAATCAGATAAAGAGATCCAGAAATTGCAAGAGCCGCTTGTTAGGGTAAATAGATTCTTGGTTGACAAAGATGAAGCTTTAATAAAGAAATATGCCGAACGTAGAAACTGGGATATGACTGAAACTGAAACAGGACTTTGGTATATGATTTATGAAAAGGGTAGAGGTGACAGTATTTCTGATGGCGATATGGTTACCATTGATTACAAACTTTCGCTGCTTGATGGTACACTTTGCTATAATACTGATACTTTGGGTCCGGAAACAGTAGTTATTGGAAGTGAAAATATGGAGACCGGATTGAATGAAGGTTTATTGTTGATGCATCAGGGCGATAAGGCAAGACTTATTATGCCACCTCATTTAGCTCATGGTCTGCTTGGCGATAATAATAAGATACCTTCACGCTCAACTATTATCTTCGACTTGCATGTGCTTTTTGTAAAGAAGAAACATTAGTTTGTTATGTTTAACTTTATTTAACTATCAACTATATTTGTTTTACTTGGCTTATAAACAGGTTTATATAATAAACACCAGAGGCAATTTGTATTTTGATGAGAAACTTTGGCTTTATTGAGAAATACATTTTACTTATTTTCGTTCAGAATTTTACAAACAATAATATAATATGATAAAGATGAAAATTTTACGGATAAAATATATAATTATCATGTTCTTAGTCCTGACTTTGGTATCGTTCCAAAGTGGTGATAATAATAAGAAAACCCAAATTTTGGTTGATATAGTAACGCAAGGGCTTGTAAGAAATCATTATTCAGAAGTAGATATTGATGATAATTTTTCGGAAAGAACATACCAACTTTTTATTGAGAGATTAGATTACAATAAGAGATTTTTGTTAAAGTCTGATATTGATGAGCTTGACTATTTTAAGGATAAAATTGATGACGAAGTAAAAATGAGAACTCATATGCTGCTTGACAGGGCAGTTGAGATACTCAACGAGAGGTCGAAGGAAGCTAAGGAGTATTACGAAGATATTTTATCCAAGCCATTTGATTACACAAAAGACGAAGATTTTGAGTTTGATGCTGACAAACGTGATTATCCTGCCAATAGAAATGAGATGAAAGAAGTTTGGCGTAAATTGTTGAAATATCAAACTATGTCAAGAATACTTACAATGGAAGAGGAGCAGGAGAAGGCAGCCGAAAAAAGTGATACTGTTAAACTTAAAGATTTTAATTATTTTGAAGAAAAGGCAAGACAAAAAGTGTTGAAATCAAATAATGATTGGTTTCACAGAATTAGTCAACTTGAGTATTCTGATAGGAGAGCTATCTTCTTAAATGCTATTACAGGAGCTTTTGATCCGCATACAACTTTCTTTCCTCCAAAGGATAAGGAAAATTTCGATATCGCTATGAGTGGTCATCTTGAGGGTATTGGTGCTACTTTAACATCAAAAGACGGATATATAACTGTAAAGAGTATTGTGCCGGGCAGTGCTTCGTGGCGAGAGGGTGAGCTTGAAGCAAAAGATAAAATATTAAAAGTAGCTCAGGGCGAAGAAGAGCCTGTTGATGTTGTTGATATGAGGCTGGACAATGCCGTAAAGTTAATACGGGGACCAAAAGGAACAGAAGTGCGTTTAACGGTTAAGAAGATTGACGGTAGTGTTACGGTAATTCCGATAATAAGGGATGTTGTTATTATTGAAGAGACATACGCAAGTTCCCTTTTAATCAATGAAAAAAATAAACTTGGCTATATTAAACTGCCTAAATTCTACTTTGATATAAGTAAAAAAGATGGAAGAAACTGCTACGCCGATATGGCAAAGGAAGTTGAGAAACTAAATAATGAAAATGTAGATGGAATTATTATTGACTTGCGTAATAATGGAGGTGGTTCATTGCAGGATGTTGTAAAGATAGCCGGTTTATTTATCAAGGAAGGTCCTGTTGTACAGGTTAAAACCCGAAACAGAGCACCATATGTATTTAAAGACGAAGATCCTGAATTACAGTATGATGGACCTTTAGTTGTTATGGTAAACAATTTTAGTGCAAGTGCTTCGGAAATTTTGGCTGCTGCATTGCAAGATTACAACAGAGCTGTTATTGTTGGTAGTTCATCTACCTTTGGGAAAGGAACAGTTCAAAGAATTATTAATTTTGATGATGTGCTGCCGGAAAGTCTTGATGATCTTAAACCTCTTGGGGCCATGAAAGTTACCATGCAGAAGTTTTACAGAATAAACGGAGGAACAACCCAGCTGAAAGGAGTTATTCCTGATATTATTCTTCCTGATAATTATTCATTTATCGATGTAGGCGAGAAGGAATTGGAGTTTCCGTTAAAGTACGATAAAATTGATAAGGTAGATTATAAAATATGTGACTCTAAATTTCTTAAAAAACTAAATGATATTAGTGAAAAGTCTAAAGTAAGAGTTGATAATAATGAAACATTTAAGCTTATTGAAGAAAATGCTAAAAGACTAAAAAGCCGCGAGGACGACACAAAATTATCATTGAATTACAGCAAATTTAAAACATACAAGAAGCAACTTGAAGAGGATGCTGAAAAGTATAAAGATATGGACAGTAGTGACACAGGATTAACTATTAATAATTTAACAGTTGATCTAAGCAAAATTGAATCTGATACTCTAAAAATGGATAGAGCTAAGAAGACAATTGAGAATTTATCCAAGGATGTTTATCTTCATGAGTCAGTTGATATCATTGAAGATTTGATACATGAGTAATAAGGTTATGAAGGATTATTTCAATATAGATGATTATTAATACAGTTTTAATGAACCTTTTAAAAGGTGCTTTGTTAAACAAATATAAATAATCAATAACTAATAAGAAAATTATGTTATACTCTATTAAGGATTTAGAAGTTTTCTCGGGCATCATGGCTCACACTATTAGAATTTGGGAAATTAGGTATAAAGCATTTATACCTTTGCGTACAGATACTAATATGCGAAGATATACTGAAGAAGATTTAAAAAAGATTCTGAATATCGCTATCTTAAAAAGAAATGGATATCGTATATCAAAGATTCTAAAGCTTGATAACAAGGAACTTAAAAATAAAGTTTTTGATATATATACAAATTCAACAGATCCTAATAAATATGTAGATAGTTTGGTTTCTGCAATGATTGACCTTGATGAACCAAAATTTAGCAAGGCTTTCTCCGAAAGTATTTTGTTCTATACTCTTGAAGAGGCTATTATTAAAGTGTTGTTTCCTTTTATTGAAAGAACCGGTATCTTATGGCAAACCGACTATGTAACAACAGTTCAGAAAAGATTTGTCACTTATCTGTTACGGCAGAAATTAATTGTTGCTATTGATGGACAGTTGTTTGCAGAGGCCGAAGAGTCTAAAAGCTTTGCATTATTTCTTCCAAATAATAAATACAATGAGATTGATTTACTCCTTCATATGTATTTAATAAAACGTAAAGGACACAAAGCTATATATCTTGGCGAGTCTGTTACAGTAAAAGAACTGGATAAACTTACGCAAAAAATGGAAATTGATTATTTCCTAACTACTACTATACCTGCAACTGAGGATAAACAAGAACGATATTTGACTTCTTTATTCAAAGTATTGCCAAATGAGCAATTAATTTTATCTTCATCATTAGAAATAGAAGATACAGAGAATTTTCCTAACTTGATTTTAGTTAGAGATGTTAATATGTTTAGAGAATTGCTTAAAAGTATCTAGTGTTAAGTCAAGTATAAAGCTTCGGTTAAGACAAAGTTATTTTTGTGTTTTGCAAAATTAGAAAAAGTAAGCATAGCCGTAGCTATGTGAGTCTTTTTATTATGAAGCAAAACCGAAAAAGAACAAGTATTCTGACGTAAGTTTATACTTGACTTAACACTATATTTCTACTGCTTTTAGTTAATATGTATATTTCTATTTGTTTGACATAATTTGTTAACAAGTTGTTTGCAGTTTTAATTGCTTGTAGTTTATAATAGGTAATTGATTGCTTATTTAAACAAATTGCAGTTCAGTTGTTTTGCTCTTTCTTCTTATTTAGAATTAGTATGCATAGTTGATAAATTATCTTTTTGTAGTTTTTTTATCTCATACTGCTGTTTTATATTTGCAAGGAGTAATTTAACAAAAGTATTTCTAAAGACAATAGATTATGACAGCAATGGAATTTAATTTTAAGCTTATTTCTTTACAAGATAATTTAAAAAGTTTCGCTTTAAGTTTGACCTCAAATTATAATGAGGCTCAAGATTTAGTGCAAGAGACATTTCTTAAAGCAATTAAATATAAAGACCAGTTTGCTGAAAAGACAAATCTAAAAGCATGGACATATACCATAATGAAAAATACTTTCATTAATAACTACAGAAGGTCAGTGAAGCAAAATACAACTTTTGATTCAACTCAGGATTTATATTTCTTGAATTCATCTCAGGAATCGGGGTTGGAATCACCCGAATCAAGATATGGTAGTAATGAGATTATAAAAGCAATAAGTAACCTGGAAGATGATTATCGTCGTCCCTTTGAAATGCATATCGAAGGCTATAAGTACAAAGAAATTGCCGAAGAGCTTGAATTACCAATCGGAACTGTGAAAAGCCGCATCTTTTTTACTCGCAAAAAGCTAATGGAAGTATTGCAAGATTTCAGAATAAACTAAAGAATGGTTCTAGTTTTTATCTTCGTTAATGCTCTGATTTACTAAGCTGTTTAAGGACATAAATTTAATTCTCGATTCTATATCCGGAATCTCTCTGTCTGTGTAAATGATAATTATTTTTGGTTTCTTAGGAAGTAAATCAAAATAATTATCAGAAAATTTTACATCTGATTTATCTAAATATATAAATAAGTTTTTTGTGAGATTAGTTGCTGTTAAGTTAATCTTGTATCCTCCCTCAATTTTATTTGCTTTAATTTTGATGTTTGATTTTGCCAGCATTAAATCTTTTGCTTTACAAAGGAATTTATTTGTTTCTGATACTATATTACCATTTGATATCAATTGGATATTTGCGAAATAACTGCTTTTCAAACTGTCATTAATGATAGTATCTAAGTTGTATAAAGTATATATCTTACTTGAATTTCCTGCAATCGTTATTTTACTTGTATCTGTTATAAGATTTTCTCCTGAAAAGTTTAAAAAATTAAATATTAGTTTTGCATCTAAACTATTGATTGAATCTGAAATTACAAATACCGATAGCGAATCGTTGTTTATTTCTGTTGAAAGAATAATTTTTTTATATGCTTTTTTACTAAAGTAGTAAAGAGCTTTTTTTCTATTGTAGTAGTCAATACTCGACCAAGAGATAGCCGGCCAGCAATCATTTAATTGCCAGTAAAGTGTGCCCATACAATAAGGCTTTGCTATTCGGTGAGCTTCAATTGCTTTAGTAATGCCTTCTGCCTGAACAAGCTGACTTAGATATACAAATGAACTAAAATCTTCAACACTTGGATATTCTCTTGTCATATATTCAATAATTGTCTCATTTCCCGTTGGGTGTTTTTGATGATTTAATATTGCATTTGAGTAAATATTTCTATCATTAATATCTGTAAATTGTTCAATTGTTTTTATGTCTGGGAATGCTTGAAACCCGTATTCACTCATAAATCTTCCTACATTGTCTTCGTAACTGTCAAAAGGTTTCATCCCCCACCATACACCCCAGTAATGAGAATCACCCTCAGTATTACTTTGCTCATGTCCCCAGCCCCATTGTGGTGAGGTAGGCCAATATGAAATTTCAGGCGAATAGAGATTTGTTAGCTTTGGAAGAATTGAATTAAAAAGCTTTTTATAATTTGAGTAAATCTCAGATGAATCTGATGAGGAATAATTAAACTGCTTTTGCCAACCCCAGTCTTTCCATGCATTGTCAACTTCGTTGTTTCCACACCATAAGGCAATGCAAGGGTGCTCTCGAAGCCTTATTATATTTTGTTTTGCTTCTTCTTTTACATTATTAATGAAATCTATATCGCCAGGATACATATTACAAGCAAACATAAAATCTTGCCAAACTAGAATTCCATTCTCATCGCAAAGCTTATAAAACTCGTCATCTTCGTAAATGCCGCCTCCCCATACACGAAGCATATTCATATTTGCATCAGCAGCATCTGAAATTAGCTCTTCATACCTTGATTTAGAAATCTCCGGTAAAAAGTTATCCATTGGAATATAATTAGCACCTTTAATAAAAACAGGTGTGCCATTTAGCACAAATTCAAAACTTTTACCGGCAGAGTCAGGTCTTTGTATAAGCTGTATTGTTCTAAGCCCAATTGTTTTGTTTAAGGATTGTTTGTAATAATCAGATTCAATTTCAATTTTAAGATTATAGAGTTTAGGCTTTCCAAGACCTTTTGTCCACCATAATTCAGGATTCTTAATTTCAAACTCCCAGCCAAAACGATTTTCACCGGCAATTAAATCAATTTTGTAATTGCTGTAAACAAGCTCTGTTTCATTGTCACTTATAGTAATACTCAGATATTGATTTACTTCCGATTTAATTTGAAATTCAGCTGATAAAGTAGCTTTGTCAATAATGTCAGTACAGCTTATATGAATATCCTCTGTTTTAAAATTGTTCCATCCCTGAATGTAAACCGGTCGCCAAATTCCACAAGTTACAAATCGAGGACCCCAATCCCAGCCATATTGATAAGGTGCTTTGCGTGTAAACACTCTATTATCGGGTAGTTTGTATCTTAGTTCTTCTGCTTTTAACGAATCTGATATTATTGCAGGATGAAAGACTATATGCAAACTATTATTCTCTTTTATAAGGTTTTTAATATCATATTCCCATTTACGGAACATGTTATTAACACTGCTAATCTTAATATCATTTAAGAAAATATCTGCATAAGTATCTAATCCTTCAAACACGAGTTTTAAATTACTCAAACTTGATATACTAGAGTCAATCTTAAAGGAGCATCTGTATTCCCATTTCTCGGTTTCTATCCATTGAAGTTTTTTTTCATTATCTGCGAAATAGGGGTTTGGTATTAGCTTGTTGTTCAGTAAGTCAGTATGGATACAACCCGGAACATTTGCTTTTTTCCAGTTTAGGGTTCCAACTTGCCTGAATTGCCAGTTATTGTTAATAGGAATATTTTTAACAGTCTCAGTTTTAATTGTATTATCGCACATAGTGAAACTAAGAATGGTAATTGCAAACAGTATTATATAAAGATATTTATTTAGATTATGCATGAACATTTAAATAAGTTTGTCAATCATTGCAAAAGTAATATTTGTTTCATAAATCTAATTTTTATTTGGTCTCTTCTTTTTTCCACAGTCAGCAGTCAGCAGTCCACAGTCAGCAGTCAGCAGTCCACAGTCAGCAGTCGGCAGTCTTTAGTTTTTATTCTTAAGTTTTCAGTTCTAAGCTCTTAGTCTGCCATATTCCCCTAACATCATCAAACTTCCCAATCCATGAGCCAATCCCCCCACCAGACTGCCGACTGAGTACTGCTGACTGCGAACTCTGCTATATTCCCACCGACCTCAGCTAACTTTCCAACCAACCGGCCAATCTCCCCCACCAGACTGCTGACTGCCGACTGCCAACTGTCAAATTCCCACTATATCCTGCCATCTTCCCAATCCATCAGCCAATCCCCACCAGCCAACTGCCGACTGAGTACTGCTGACTGCAAACTCTGCTATATTCCCACCGACCTCAGCTAACTTTCCAACCAACCGGCCAATCTCCACCACCAGACTGCTGACTGCTGACTGCCAACTGCGAACTGTCAAATTCCCACTACATCCTGCCATCTTTCTCATCAACCAGCCAACACCCACTAATAATCTATATACCTTACAGAAATAACAATATCGCTATTACGCCCTTTATCATCGCTACAAGAGATTTTAACTTTTCCTTTTGGAGGTTGTACAAAAATGCCTTTACCTGCACCTGCACTTTTGTAAAAAACATCATTAATATACCAATATATTTTATTTACATCGTCATTAGCATAGCATGATAGCTTCATTTGCATACTTTCATCCTTATCAAGATAATAAACAGCTTGATCGATAGGTGAGATTATTTGGGGTGCATTCTTTATAAATATCTTCTCGCAATTAGGATTATGTGGAGGGATTGTTTTATATTTTATGTGGTTTGTCTCAAGATAATTAATCATTTGAGGGGAGTAGTTTGGATATAGTACTTTTATATAATTTGTTGCAGGAAGACAAGAAGAACAATATGAAATACTTGAATCAGCAGCAATAAAGATATATTTCATATGTTCACAACGTATTGTATTAGACAGTTCAGGTATGTAGTAATCAATCACCTGATTTTTGCAAAAAGAAGAAGGAACCCTTCCTGATTTTGAACAAACCAATCTAAAGTCAATGCTATCGGGAGCAATGTTCCATGCACTTTCACTATTCTTATCAATAGAGTTAAATATCTTAAACATTAATGGTGTAGCTATTCTTGCACCTGATAATAAAGGTATACTTGTTCCATCAAAGTTGCCTGCCCAAACACCAACTATATAATCATTATTGTAACCAATGCTCCAGGCATCCCGTCTACCATAAGATGTGCCTGTTTTCCATGCAATAGGAGGGAGACTATTGCTGTTTTGCCATTGAAATTGCATATTTGGTCGTGTTAATTTCGAAAGAATATCAGACAACATAAATGCCGATGGTTTTGACAAGATTTTTTTAGAAATTGTAAGGGTATCGCTAATTATGTAATGTGCAGGAATATACATGCCGGAATTGGCAAAACATGAGAATAAATTGCAAAGTTGTTCAAGATTAACGCCACAACCTCCCAATATCAGTGATAGGCCAAGTTTGTCTTTATCTTTTTTTATTTGATAAAAGCCACAGTCTTCTAGTTTATTAATTATTTTATCCGTTGATATTTCGTTTAGAAGATTAACAGCCGGAACATTCAGAGAATTGATTAGTGCAAACTCTACACTAACTTGACCGTTAAACTTATTGTTATAGTTTTCAGGTTCGTAACCATTGTAATTTACAGGCAAATCCTCGATAATAGTTTTTGGAGTAATTATTCCCTTGTCGAAAGCTAATCCATATAGCAGAGGTTTTAATGTGCTACCCGGCGAGCGAATAGCTCTTACGCCATCAACCTGGCCAGAGGTCTCGATGTTGTTAAAGTCTGATGAACCAATGTATGAAACAATTGAGTGAGTTTTATTATCAATAATGAAAACTGCTGCGTTTTTTGTGTTTACCAAGTACAATTTTCTGGCATAATCTGATAGAAGTTTTTCTGTTTTTCTCTGTGTCTCAAGCGAAAGTGTACTATGAATTATCGATTTATCGGGAAACTTGTTTTTTATTCTATAAGAAAAATGAGGAGCATATTTTGGCGCTTCCCGACGATACATACTTAAAGATTCTTCAATGGCGTCATCAATTATTTCGTTACTCCAAATCTTTGATGGCCTTAGCCTTTTCAACCATTTGTTTCTTTCATTTATTAATTTCTGATTGTTAGTGCCAGGCTTTAAGCTGTTTGGTCTATTAGGAATGATTGCTAAACTAGCTATTTCTGCTGGACTCAGGTGATTAGGACTTTTCCCGAAATATAGTAAAGAAGCAGCTTTTATTCCTTCAATATTTCCGCCATAAGGAACAAGATTTAGGTATAATTGAAGAATCTCGTCTTTTGAATAATTAACCTCCAATTGTAAGGCTCTGAACATTTCAATAATTTTATTTTGATATGTTCTTTTTTTTGGTTCGAGCAAACGTACAACTTGCATATCTATTGTTGATGCACCTGATGTTCTTTTTTGCTGTATCAGATTGTTTTTCAGAGCTCTGATTATTGATATTAGATTAATCCCGGGATGGTAATAGAAATATTTATCTTCTTTAAATATAATAGCTTTCTTTAAAGATGGACTTATTTCTTTTAATTCCGAATACATTCTCCATTTATCCTCATTACTCAAAAAAGCGTGGATAACAACATTGTTTCTATCAGTTACAATACTTGAATAATTTACATGAAATTTAAAAGGAAATACTAGGTTCAAGCCTGAGAAGATTATCATAAAAACTAATGATACAAATACTAGAAGTTTGATAAATTTGGTAATTTGCTTTGATACATTATTTAGTTTATACATCTTCATTTTTAATGATAATTATTTCCTTGTAAAGTAATATTGTAAAAGAAACAGTTTATTCAAAGATATATTATTTTGGCAATTTGTAATTAATATTGAGCAAATTTGTATCTTTTCTTATAGGGCAAACGCACACTTTTTTTTAATAAAATTGTTTGATTTATAGTTTGTTATGTCAATAATAATTTGTATATTGTACTGAATATCAAATATTTAAAGACATGAATAAAGACAATAAATTAGTGAGTATTTTTGGTAGTATAGAAGACCCTAGAAGCCATATAAACCAATTACACAACTTAGTTGACATCCTTCTTATTGGAATAATATCAGTTATTTGTGGAGCAGAAACGTGGAAACAAATGGTTGAGTTTGCACAATCAAAAGAAGAATTTTTGAAAAGATTTCTGGAATTGCCAAATGGCATTCCCTCTGATGACACAATAAACAGAGTGTTTTCATCAATTGAGAGTTCTCAATTTGAAACCTGCTTTTTAGACTGGGTAAATTCGATATCAAAACTTTCAAAAGGACAGGTAATTGCTATCGACGGGAAAACATTAAGGGGAGCAAAGTCACATGGGAAGAAATCGCCGGTACATATGGTTAGTGCATGGGCAGATCAAAACAATTTAGTACTTGGTCAAGTAAGGGTTAATGAAAAGTCTAACGAAATTACAGCAATCCCGATACTTTTAGAAACATTATTTATTGAAGGTAATATTATAACTATCGATGCAATGGGTACTCAAACCAATATTGCTAATAAAATTATTGAAAATGGTGCAGATTATATTTTAGCAGTAAAAGAAAATCAAGAGCAATTATTAGAAGATATAAAAGATGAATTTAGGTTTTCAAAAAATACAGAAACAGATATAAATATTGATTATGGTCACGGACGAATTGAAACTAGAAAATGCAGTGTTGTCTCTGAGTTTAAATTTATTGACAACAGTAACACCAAATGGAATAAGCTGAGTCAAGTAATTAAAATAGAGAGCATAAGAGAATTTAAAAATAGTGATAAACTTCCAGAAAAGGCAACTAGATATTACATTTCAAGTTTAAAGGATAAGGCAATAAATTATCAGAAAAATATTCGTTCTCACTGGGGAGTTGAAAATAAATTACATTGGACATTAGATGTCGCTTTTTCAGAAGATGCCTCTAGAAAAAGAAACAATAATGCTGCTCAGAATTACTCAATACTTCTGAAAATTGCCTTAAATTTATTGAAAAATGAAAAAACTGAAAAGCAGGGCATTGCTGGCAAAAGACTTAAAGCAGGATGGAATGAAGCCTATCTACTAAAAGTGTTAGATATAAAAGTATGAGTTTGCCCTG
>JANTGP010000082.1 GCA_024762835.1 Bacteroidota bacterium | reverse complement strand
TAATATTATTCAAAATATTTTAAATTTGCGAACTTTTAGGAAGCATTATTATTTATCTTCTTAATTTATAAAACAAATTATTGATAATATTATCAAAAACTAGAAAATATGTCTAAAAACATTGGCAAAATAACACAAATCATTGGCCCTGTAATTGATGTGAGTTTTGAAGCTGAAGGAAGTGAACTTCCTCATATTTATGATGCATTAGAAATTACAAGAGAAGATGGTTCTTCATTAATTATTGAGTGTCAGCAGCATATTGGCGAAAACACCATCAGAGCCGTTGCAATGGATTCTACAGATGGTATATCACGTGGAGTTGATGTTGTTGCTCTTGGTTCGCCTATTAAAATGCCTATTGGCGATCAGGTAAAGGGTCGCTTGCTTAATGTTGTTGGTGATTCCATTGATGGTATAAAAGATACATCAAAAGAAAACGGATATCCAATACACAGAGCTGCACCTGCCTTTGATGAGCTTACTACAGAAAGTGAAGTTCTTTATACTGGAATTAAAGTTATCGACCTTATCGAGCCATATTCAAAAGGTGGAAAAATTGGATTATTTGGTGGTGCCGGTGTTGGTAAAACTGTATTAATTCAGGAGTTGATAAATAATATTGCTAAAGCTTATGACGGATTATCTGTGTTTGCCGGTGTTGGTGAGCGTACTCGTGAAGGTAATGACCTTCTTCGCGAAATGCTTGAATCAAATGTAATGACATATGGTGAAGAGTTCAGAAAAAGTATGGAAGAAGGGGGCTGGGATTTATCTAAGGTTGATATAAAGGAAATAGAGAAGTCGAAGGTAAGTCTTGTTTTCGGTCAAATGAACGAACCACCGGGAGCACGTGCAAGAGTTGCTTTATCAGGACTTACTATTGCCGAAAGTTTTAGAGATGGAGATGAAAAAAGCGGTGGACGTGATATATTATTTTTTATCGATAATATTTTCCGTTTTACGCAAGCAGGTTCTGAGGTTTCGGCTCTGCTGGGTCGTATGCCATCAGCTGTTGGTTATCAACCTACTTTGGCTTCTGAGATGGGAGCTCTTGAAGAAAGAATTACTTCAACAAAAAGAGGATCTATCACATCTGTACAAGCTATTTATGTACCTGCTGACGACTTAACTGACCCTGCTCCTGCAACAACATTCTCTCACCTCGATGCAACAACTGTATTGAATAGAAAGATTTCTGAGCTTGGTATTTATCCTGCTGTTGACCCATTAGACTCAACTTCTCGTATTTTAAGTCCTGAAGTTGTTGGCGACGAGCACTATAATACTGCCCAAAGAGTAAAAGAAATTTTACAGAGATATAAAGAGCTTCAAGATATTATTGCAATTCTTGGTATTGATGAGCTTTCAGAAGAGGACAAAATGGTTGTTCATCGTGCAAGAAGAGTTCAGCGATTCCTTTCCCAGCCTTTCCATGTTGCCGAACAATTTACCGGCTTACAAGGTCTGTTGGTTTCTATTGAGGATACCATTAAAGGTTTCAATATGATTCTTGATGGTGAAGTAGATGAATACCCTGAAGCTGCTTTTAACCTTGTTGGTACTATTGAGGATGCAATTGAGAAAGGTAAGAAACTTTTAGCTGAAGCAGGCGAATAGATTTAATACATAATAATATGCAATTAGATATAATTACACCGGTTGATAAAGTATTTTCAGGAGAAATTAAATTAATTCAACTACCGGGCACAAATGGTTCTTTTGAACTTATGGATAATCATGCTCCTATTATTTCAACTTTAACCAGTGGTAAGATTCGTGTTATTGCAATTGATGGACACGAAGAAAATTTTGATATTGGTGGTGGAGTACTTGAATCGGCAGAAAACAAAGTAATTGTATTAATAGAAAGTGTTTAGTCGTAATATCTGATTATTAAATTTTACAATTTAAAATCTTTTCATATTTATAAATCCCGTAAATTCTTATATTTACGGGATTTTATCTTTTAATAAACATGGTTAAATTTCTAATAATTAGATTAAGCTCAATCGGTGATATTGTTCTTACTACTCCTGTTGTAAGAATGCTTAAGCAGCAAGTTGAAGGAGCAGAAATTCATTATCTGACAAAAAAGCAATATGCTGAAATTTTAGAATCGAACCCTTATATTGATACTGTCCATGTATTTGAAAATAACATTGTTGAACTCAGCGAAAAGTTAAAATATCAGCACTATAATTACATAATCGACTTGCATCATAATTACAGGTCGGGTAGAATTAAAAGCAGATTGAATATTATTGCATTCTCTGTTAAGAAACTAAATTGGGAAAAATGGCTGATTGTAAATTTTAAAATTAATAAACTCCCTGATAAACATATTGTTGACCGGTATCTTGAAACGGTAAAAGTATTTGATGTTGTTAATGACAATAAAGGACTCGACTTTTTTATTCCCGATGAAGATGTAGTAGAAGACTCAACTCTTCCTTTGGAATTTCAAAACGGATATGTGGGTTTTGTCATAGGTGCAGGACATTTCACAAAAAGGCTGCCACCTAAAAAAATTTCTAAGATATGCTCTGAAATAAATCTTCCGGTTGTATTATTGGGAGGACCTGAAGATAAAGAAAATGCTGAGATTATTATTGAAAACAGTTCGGGTATAGTTTATAATGCCTGTGGTAATTACTCTTTAAATCAATCTGCCTCACTTGTAAAGAATGCAAGAGTAATTATAAGTCATGATACGGGATTAATGCATATTGCAGCTGCTTTTAAGAAAAAGGTAATTTCAATTTGGGGAAATACAATTCCTGAATTTGGCATGTATCCGTATTTAGCCGATAAAAGCTCAAAAATAATTCAGGTTGAGGAATTAAAATGTCGACCATGTACTAAGATAGGATTCTCAAAATGTCCGAAAAGACATTTTAAATGCATGAACGATATTTCAGAAATTGAGATTGTTGAATATGCAAATAAACTATATTCAGATGATTAGTTTTATTAAAACTTTGGAAGCCGGGTTTGAGAGAAATGCAAATGCTCAGATTGCAAAAGAACAAAAGGCATACATGAAAAACCATTTTGAGTTTTATGGTGTAAAGTCGGTTAAAAGGCGTGAAATACAAAAGCCATTTCTTGTTAAACAATATTTACCTGCAAAAACAGACATGGAAGTTATTGTTAAGATGTTGTGGCTTAAACCTCAACGCGAACTTCAGTATTTTGCACAAGAGCTGGTATTTAAGTATATAGCTCAGCTCGAAGAGCAGGATATTGATTTACTTGAATTTATGGTAACAAATAAATCATGGTGGGATACTGTTGATTATATCTCGGCTAAAATAATTGGTGAGTATTTTAAATCTTTTCCGGATAAGAGAGATGAGATTATTAAAAAATGGTTGGATTCAGGTAATATGTGGTTACAAAGATCGGCTGTTTTGTTCCAGCTTAAGTATAAAGATAATTTAGATACTGAATTTCTTTCTTATGTAATTAACTATCTTTTAGGTTCAAATGAGTTTTTTATTAATAAGGCTATAGGCTGGGTACTTAGAGAATACGGTAAAACAAATCCGGCTTGGGTTGTAGACTTTGCAAACAAAACTGCTCTTAGCAATTTGAGCCGAAAAGAAGCTCTTAGGATTATTACACGCTAAGTTCAATATTATTTAAAAGAGCATCTATTCATATATTTTTAATACTAAATTTACCAAATATTAACAAACCCTATTTATTAAGAAAATGAAAAAAACATTATTACTTTTTATTACACTTATTTCCATACAATATATAGCGACATCACAAATTACGCAGACGTATTCTCAAACAAATTATACATCGTTCTATATAGGAACCCAACCGGAAACGAGTTCATCGATACGAGCCCAATATCTTAATGAAGATTGGGAAGGAGGCTCTTTGCAAACCAAAGATGGTAATATAATCTCAAATGTTTTTTTCAGATATAATTTGACATATGGCAGATTTGAAATGAGATTTGTAATTAATCCAAAAACTGTTGAACGAATTTATTCTGACGGAAAAGTTTATATTTATTCAAATTTTATTGAAGATAAAAAAGTTGACAGTGGCTATTTTGAACTTTTAAATGAAGGGCATTCAAGCTTGATGGTGCGATATTATTTCAAGGAAATACCCGGTAGAAAAGGAGCGTTCGGACACGAATCATATCAACAAGTATTTACAAGCTATTATATAAAATATGGTGATAATCTTCCCAAGAAAATAAGACTTAGAAAAAAAAGTATCATTTCGTCCTTGCCTGATAAACAAGAATTGGTAAAGCAATATATTAAATCGGAAAAATTGAATCTTAGGTTTAAGGCAGATATAATACAATTGCTAAAATACTACGATAGCCTCTAATCGGTTTTTAGTTTTTCTGATACACCTTTTATCATAGTTTCGGTTAATGACTTAATATCATAATCGTATGATAAACCCCAGTCTTTTCTTGCTACGCTGTCATCGATACTTACCGGCCACGAATCGGCAATGGGCTGACGGAAATCGGGCTTATAGCTAATTTCAAAATCGGGAATATGCTTTTTGATTTCAACAGCTAAATTGGCAGGATTAAAACTCATGCCTGCAACATTATATGCCGAATGAATTTTTACTTTAGATGCAGGGGCTTCCATTAAGTCAATTGTAGCCTTAATAGCATCTTTCATAAACATCATTGGTAAATTTGTATCTTCTTTTAAAAAACATTCGTATTTACCTTTTTTTACTGCATCGTAGAAAATTTCAACTGCATAATCTGTTGTTCCACCTCCGGCTTCGGTTTTATATGAAATTAAGCCCGGATATCTTATACTTCTTACATCAACACCATATCTGTTAAAATAATACTCACACCATCTTTCGCCGGCAAGTTTACTTATTCCATAAACGGTATTTGGCTCCATTACGGTAAGCTGAGGTGTCATCGTTCTTGGTGTAGTAGGACCAAAAACTGCAATTGAGCTGGGCCAGAATATTTTTTTTAAATCATCAACCTCGCGGGCAAGGTCTAAAATATTTAATAGGCTCTGCATATTGATGTCCCAAGCTTGCATTGGTAATTTTTCTGCATTTCCCGAAAGTACAGCGGCAAGATGATATATTTGTGTAATTTTATTGCGAATAACAAAATGGATTAATCTTTTATCGTCCATTACATCAAGAATCTGGAATGGTCCGCTTTTAACCACGTCCTTTGTAGCCATCTTTATATCAGTGGCAAAAACATTCTCGTTCCCATAAATTTTTCGTAGTTCAAGCGTTAGTTCCGAGCCAATTTGTCCGGAACAGCCTATTATCATTATTTTTTCCATTTTGTCGATGATTTATTATTTTCAATTACCACAAAAATAATTATTTAAAACTAATATTAGTACAAAGCAGGTAATTAAAATTCTTAATAAATTTAATTTGAACAACAATTTTTGACACAATTTATAATGCTTGTTAAATCAAGATGTTTAAGTGAATAATAGGTGTATCTACCTTTTCTTTTTGATGACAAAACACCTTTATCTTTTAATATTCCAAGATGATGTGAAGCTGTTGATTGTTCAATCTTTAGAAGCTCATGCAATTGCGAAACAGTAAGTTTTTTTCCATCCTCAAGACAGGCTACTAATGCCATTCGTAATGGATGTGCAATAGCCTTTAACATATTTGCCGATTGTTCTAATTGCTTAGGACTAAGGTCTGATATTTTCATTTTATTCTTTCAATTAATTAACAAATGCAAATATTTACATATGTTGAATATAAATGAATGACAAATATCAGCAATGCGAAAAAATTAATACTTAAGTAGTTTTGAAATATAAGTAAATTGCTTATCATCAATAAACTGAACAAAATATACACCTGCCGGAAAAGTTGAGAGGTCTATCTCCTTCACAGAATTATTACCTGTAAAATAATAATCATTAAGCTTATTATTGGCTACATTAAAAATTGTTATATGATAATAACCCTCAAGATTTTTGACGTATAATACATTATTTGCAGGATTAGGATATAAAATTATATCGGTAAGTGAGCTGTTTACAGAATTTATGTGAGTTACAGGACTCACATTTAAAGTAAAACTTTGCTCAACAGGTAAAGAATAGTTGTTTGTTGCACTTATACTAATTTGGATATTTCCGGTATCAGAATTATCTGGTGTACCTGATAAAAGAGCTGTGTTGTTTCCTAAATCCGTAAGTGTTAGCCATGCCGGAATATTAAGAGCCGAGAAATTTAATGTATTACCATAACTGTCTGATGCAGTAATTGTATATTCGTACAAAACTGATTCGGTTGCATTTACAACCGGCGAGCTTGAAAATGTAGGTTGAGGATAGTTTGAGCTAAAAATTAGAATAGCAAATTCAGGATGGTCAATAAATGGATTCCTATTATTTTGTATGTTATAAATTGCATTGTTACGGTTAATTTCTTTTGTACTTACGGGGTCGTTTACGCTCCATTCCATCAATAAATTTTGTGCCCATGGCAAAATCTCTGCCCCGTTAACCATACCATTGCTTTGCCATCCATTATCTTCGCCATAATACCTTGTCGACATATAAAAGTAGCTACGTGCAACATCTCCTTTATATTCGTCAATTGGCTCAAACACAGTTCCGTTATAACCCGGGTAAGAGCAATCCCCTTTTTTACTTCCATTCTGTGATGTCCATTTATTTCCTGCAACTGTCCCGTAAGGATAACTCCCTCTTTGTCCGTTTACATAGCCATCTGTAGGATAAACATGAAACATATCTGTTTTCATTGGGCTGGCTGAATTAAACCAGCTTTGTGGCCATGAGTGTTCGCGATTATAACAATCACCTTCTTGCGAATAACTGCCACATTGGTCAGAGCCAAAAGTAAACTCATAAGGTGGTGTTCCTCCTGGAACGTCAGAATAAATATCCCAAACTTTATTATTTGATTTCTTATCGGTATTTTGAAAATGGCTCCAAAGCGATGAATAGCTTACCGAGTTATGATTATCGATTATATTATGCAAGGCTGATTTTAGAGCTGTACCGCTTAAATTTTCTGTACCGTTATAATAGCCTGATGGTATTTGCGAAAGTAAGTTTATTGCCAGAAAGGCTAACAATAAAAAGCTGAAAGTTTTTTTCATGTGATAAAAATTATTTTCTGCAAAAGTACTACTTAGTTCTCGAATAAACATTCATCTGATTGTTAATTTGTATATTTGAGCAATATTTTAACACCTGTGTCTTTATGAAAAAAATTGGATTTATAATTCTTGTGCTTATCGCTTTGTTCTCGTCATGTAGTAATGATGAACTTATTGAAAAAGTAATATCCACTTATCCTAACGAAACACCTTCGCTTATTGAATATTACGAGCAAAACGGAGATTCGTTGGTTTTGGTTAAACAAATGAGGTATTACAATAACGGGGAGAAAAAGGAGGAAGGTTATTTTGTAAATAATAAAAAAGACGGCGAATGGAAATATTGGTATGATAACGGAAATGTTTGGAGTGAAGGTTTTTTTAAAGAAGGAGTTAGAGACGGTGAAAGCAAAATTTACTACAAAAGCGGAAAACTTCAATACACAGGTTTTTATAAAATGGGTAATACCGATAAGAAATGGACTTTTTATGATGGCGATGGAAGCAAAATAAAAGAAGTATATTATGAAGATGGTAAGAAAATTAAGGAAGTTGATTTAGAGAATCTTAAGTAGATATTATTAAATTATGAATATACATTTAATAGCAATAGGAGGAGCTGTAATGCATAATATGGCAATAGCTCTTCATAAAAAGGGATATAAAGTTACAGGTTCGGATGATGAAATTTTTGACCCTGCTAAATCAAGGCTTGCAAAACATGGAATTTTGCCAAAGGAATGGGGTTGGTTTCCTGATAAGATTACAAAGGAAACCGATTTGGTTATTCTTGGAATGCATGCCAGAGAAGATAATCCCGAACTTATAAAAGCCAGAGAACTTGGAATTAAAACATATTCTTTCCCCGAGTATTTATACGAGCAGTGTAAAGATAAAACCCGTGTTGTAATTGGGGGTAGCCATGGTAAAACTACTATCACATCAATGGTAATGCATGTTTTAAAAACTTTAAACATTGATTTTGATTATATGGTTGGAGCTCAGATTGAAGGTTTTGATACTATGGTTAATTTAAGTAGTGACTCTAAATTGGCTGTGTTTGAAGGTGATGAATATCTTGCATCTGCCCTCGATCGACGGCCTAAGTTTCATTTGTACAAACCTCATATTGCTCTGTTAAGCGGTATTGCATGGGACCATATCAATGTATTTCCAACATTTGATAATTATGTTGAACAGTTCAGGATTTTCATCAATAAGATTGAAAAAAACGGAAGCCTTGTATATTTTGAGGATGATGAAAATATTAGCTCTATTGTTAAAGAAGCTGATAAATCTATAAAGCTTTTTCCGTACAACACCCATGCACACATAGTAAAAAACAACTGTACATATTTATTACATAACGGAAAAGAGCTGGCTATTGAAGTTTTTGGTGAGCATAACTTACAGAATATTTCGGGGGCAAGGTATGTTTGTAAGAGTATAGGAATAAGCGATGAGGACTTTTATAATGCAATCTCGCAGTTTAACGGGGCGGCTAAGCGTTTACAACTTCTTAAAAAAAATGATAACAGTAATATCTTTCTCGATTTTGCCCATTCGCCATCAAAGCTAAAAGCAACAACAAAAGCTGTTAAGCAGCAATTTCCCGAAAGGAAATTAATTGCCTGTATGGAACTGCATACTTTCAGCAGTTTAAATGCCGGCTTTTTAAGTCAGTATAATGGGAGTATGGCTACAGCCGACAAGGCAATTGTATATTTCAATCCCGATACAATAAAGCATAAACGTTTGGCTGAAATAAGCGATACGCAAGTAAGACGGGCTTTTGGAGGAAACAATGTTGAGGTTATTACCGATGCCAAAGAGTTTAAAGATTTTTTAATGAATCTGAAATTGGAAGATACGAATTTACTATTGATGAGTTCTGGGAATTTTTCAGGTATTAATTTCACAGAGCTTGCTAATCATCTGATTAAATGAGACAGGCTTCCTCAAAAATAACTAAAGAGGTAGCACTTTCAAAAGCAATGAAAATTTGCAGCACCAAAGAAATGTGCAAAAGCGATATCAGAAAAAAGAATATTGTATGGAAGCTCCCCTCTGAGCAGTTAGAAGAAATAATAGATTTTCTTATTAAAGAAAAATTTATCGACGAAGAGAGATTTGCCGGCTTTTATGTTAAAGATAAGTTCGGGATAAACAAATGGGGAAAAAGCAAAATAATACATCAGTTACGCAGCAAATCATTACCCGATGATGTTATTAAAAAAGCAATAAGTCAGATTTCCGATGAGGAATATCAAAAAACATTAGAAGAATTGCTAAAGAGAAAATCTTCACTTATTAAATATAATAGCCGGAAAGACAAGGAGGTTAAACTGCTGCGATTCGCTCAAGGTCGTGGTTTTGAATTGGATATTATTCTAAAATTTGTTAAAATATTTAATGAGTAAAAAGATAGAGAAAAATAAAGTTTCTCTATTTATGTAATGATATTTTAAAAAGTATTATCTTTAAATCATAATAGAAAAACCATTATTACATGCTTGTAAAAACTTATGGCAGTGCGGTACAAGGTATAAATGCAACAATTATTACTATTGAGGTAAATGTCTCAAAAGGCATTAATTTTCATTTGGTTGGTTTGCCCGATAGTGCTGTAAAAGAAAGTCAACAAAGAATTACTTCGGCACTTACCGTAAACAATTATAAGATGCCGGGTAAGAAGATTGTAATAAATATGGCACCTGCGGATATAAGAAAAGAAGGCTCTGCTTACGATTTGCCTTTAGCCACGGGAATATTAGCAGCATCGGAACAAATAAAAGCTGATAGACTATCTAAATTTGTTATTATGGGAGAGCTATCGCTTGATGGTAGTTTACAATCAATAAAAGGTGTTTTACCAATAGCTATTCAGGCACGAGAAGAAGGGTTTGAAGGATTTATTTTGCCCAAGCAAAATGCAAGAGAAGCCGCTGTGGTAAATAAATTGAAAGTCTATGGTGTTGACCACATTAGCGAAGTTGTTAAGTTCTTTAACGAAGAGATTGAGCTTGAAGAAACCATTGTAAATACACGCGAAGAGTTTTACTCTGAAGTTAATAAAACAGATATAGATTTTTCAGATGTAAAGGGGCAGGAAAATGTTAAACGGGCATTAGAAGTAGCAGCAGCCGGTGGTCATAATATTATAATGATTGGGCCTCCGGGTGCCGGAAAAACCATGCTTGCAAAAAGACTTCCTACCATCATACCGCCATTATCGCTTCACGAAGCACTTGAAACAACAAAGATTCATTCCGTTGCCGGAAAAATGGCAAGAGAAACATCCTTAATTACACATCGTCCGTTCAGGTCGCCCCATCATACCATTTCGGATGTTGCTTTAGTTGGCGGAGGACAATTCCCACAACCCGGAGAAATATCTCTTGCACATAACGGAGTTCTTTTTCTTGATGAATTACCGGAGTTTAAAAGAACGGTTCTCGAAGTAATGCGACAACCTCTCGAAGATAGAGTAATTACTATTTCGAGAGCCAAATTTTCTGTTGAATATCCTGCAAGTTTTATGCTTGTAGCATCAATGAATCCTTGTCCTTGCGGTTATTATAACCACCCCGAAAAAGCTTGTGTTTGTTCGCCGGGTGTTGTAACAAAATACCTAAATAAAATTTCAGGACCATTATTAGATAGAATTGATATTCACATTGAAGTAATACCTGTATCATTTAATAAACTGTCTGATGCACCCATATCCGAAACAAGCGAAAAGGTACGTGAGCGTGTTGTCAAATGTCGCGAAATTCAAGAAGAGAGGTTTAAAGATATTAGCGAGGTTTATTGCAATGCTCAGATGTCGTCGAAGCTTTTGCGTAAGTACTGCTATTTAGACAAAGAGGGGCAAAGTCTGGTTAAAACAGCTATGGAAAAATTAGGCCTTTCGGCACGTGCTTATGATAGGATACTTAAAGTATCACGCACAATAGCTGACCTCGAAGGTAAAGAAAATATTTTAGCCGAACATATTGCAGAAGCCATTCAATATCGCAGTCTCGACCGCGACAATTGGGCAGGGTAGTTTTTATTGTCAAGCAAGAGTTCTGTCTTAAAAATTAAAGACAAAGTTTTATATCTTTGCTCAATATTAAAGCTAATTAATTAATGGTAAAGCTTACGAAGCATATTCCCAATTTTATTACTTCACTTAACCTATTTTCAGGTAGCCTTGCAATAGTAATGGCTTTTGAGAACAAGCTTGTTATAGCTGCATTTTTAATTTTTTTAGCCTCGGTATTTGATTTTCTTGATGGTATGTCGGCAAGAGCTTTAAAAGCATACTCAAACATGGGTAAAGAACTTGACAGCCTGGCTGATATGATTAGTTTTGGTTTTGCACCTTCAGCTATTTTATTTTCACTAATGAAGTCTACCTTGTCAGTTGATAGTTTAAGTTTTTCAAGCTCTTATGGAAATATTGTACTACTTATGCTGCCATTTATTGTTGCGGTATTTTCTGGTTTACGCTTAGCTAAGTTCAATGTTGATACCCGCCAAACTGAATCATTTATCGGGTTACCCACACCGGCTAACGCAATATTTATTGCATCATTACCTTTGATATTACATTTTTCCGGCACACAGTTTTATGCCGGTCTCATACTTAATGTTTATACTTTGTCAATACTGATAATTGTATTATCATTTTTACTTGTTGCCGAATTTCCGATGTTTTCGCTAAAGTTTAAAAATCTGAAATTCAATGACAATAAACTAAGATTTGTGTTTCTTTTAATATCTCTATTATTAATAATCGTATTACAGCTTGTTTCAATACCGATTATTATATTTTTGTATATTATTTTATCAGCCATTAATAATTGGATAATATAGAATTTGAATAAACTAAAATATTTACAAATGAAATTTATCGCAGAAGTAAACGTAATGCCCCTGAAAGCATTACTCGATCCACAAGGGAAAGCTGTAAGACTTAGCATGCATAATACCGGTTTTAAATCTGTTGAAAATATTAGAATAGGTAAACATATTCAGCTTGAGTTGGAAGCTGATAGCGAAATTGAGGCAGAAGATAAAGTAAAAGAAGCCTGTGAAAAAATACTATCAAATCCGGTAATGGAATATTTTGAGTTTGAAGTAAAAAAAGCTTAGTAAAAGAAAAAAACGATAGAACTTCTAAATGCAGCAGAAATCCTATCGTTTTTTCAAGAAATAATACTTAGAGCTTTACACGCTTTGTTTTGCATCCAATAAAACAATTTCGTGTATCAGTACTTCACATACATATTTCTTGTTTCCATCTTTATCATCCCATGAGCGATTTGTAAGTTTTCCCTCAACAGCAACTTTACTACCTTTTTTTAGGAACCTCTCTGCTATTTTTGCAGTATTTCCCCAGGCAACAATATTATGCCATTGTGTGTCGACTACTTTCTCGCCATTTTCCTTTTTATAGCTATCTGATGTAGCAAGCGAAAAACTAACTTTAATCTTATCACCATCGAAATTAAAAATTTTAGGATCGTTTCCAAGATTACCGATTAACTGTACTTTGTTTTTTAAAGAATTCATAATTGTAAATTTTAAAAGTTATTAATTAAAAAGTTATTTATTTTATTTCTCTTGTCGATTACAAAAGGATTATCTTGTTGTAATAATTTTGACATTGCAAATATGCGGCTATCTGAAAACCTGATTCGGTTTTTAGTCGTTTACTTTCGAATATAGTCGTTTGTTTATTTTTAATCGGATAACTGT
>JANTGP010000081.1 GCA_024762835.1 Bacteroidota bacterium | reverse complement strand
GCTTATGTTTTTTGGTGGTTCTGCCGGCTCAACAGGTGGAGGGATAAAAATTGTTCGGGTAGTTATGCTTATTAAAAACAGTTACCTCGAATTAAAACGATTGGTACATCCAAATGCTGTAATACCGCTTCGACTTAACAAAAGAGCTATACAGCCGACAATTGTAACTAATGTATTGGCATTTGTAGTAATTTACATCTTCATTACTGTTGTAAGTGCAGTTATTATGTCGGCAATGGGTTATGATTTAGACACCTCGCTTGGAGCTGTAGCAGCAACATTGGGAAATATTGGTCCCGGTATTGGTGATGTTGGTCCTGTAGATAACTTTTCTCAAATATTACCTTTCGGGAAATGGTTTTTATCGTTTTTGATGTTGCTGGGGCGTTTAGAATTATTTACTGTACTTATCTTGCTTTCACCAAGTTTCTGGAAGAAATAATTATTAATATCGTAATTCTATTCTGCAGCTTTTTAGTTTTATTCATGCCGGTTGAATTTTGCCAATGAAACAATGTTGGAGGTATAAGTCTGTAAGTAAACCGTCAGGTGGTATAAGAGCCTGTTGCAAAGTTTGTTGAAGTGTTTATTGGCAGTTATCTGCTTGATTATCTATTGTTTTTTATTTCACAAAGCATAAAGTTGCGTTTGCAGGTTGAATCTACCACATGAACTTTATGAAAAATAGGTTTTAATTATTCACAATTATTTGCTATTTTTACTGATGATAAGTAAAATAAATGCTAATTCACATATACCAATTGCTATTATGAAAACTTATAATTTGTTATTTTTATTTCTAACATGCTTGATTTCTTATAACTCATATTCTCAGATTGATACCGTGCTAATACCCAATTATGTTAATATTGCAACTTTAGTTGTCGATTACGACACATATCAGTTTGAAGGTGGTGATCTTTCTTTTTATTCATGTACTAGTTGTAATAACGATTCTTTACCTTTTGCAATAGATGTTGAATATCCTTGTGATTTTGGTGGAATTACATTTAAAATTTCATCTACTTTAGATACCATTTTTGATGCCTCAATAGTTTGGATGGGTACAGGGATTATTCATTATCCTGAATCATTCTCCACTTCATATCCTTTTACATCGGCATCCGCTTTAGTTGAGCAAGACAGCGATATAGTGTATTGGGGTTTTTACGGCGATACTATTGTGGATACAGCTTTGTTGAATAAAGCAGATTCAGCCTGGGAAGTTATTGACGATTTGGAAATTACAAATGCATTCTCAAAAATAGATCATAAATTCGGGATATATTTATATCCTCCTACTGTTGGTATTTTTAATCCTGCTGCTGCTAAATGGGTGATTTTTTTATATGCTAATGTCGTACCCAATAACATTGAGTCATTTATTAAAGAGTCTGAAGATATTGTTTGTTTTCCTAACCCTGCAAAAGACAAAATTACAATTAGCAAGGATATTATAAATAAAGATGTTGCTTTTTATAAGATAGTTAATCAATACGGATCTTTAATTAAAGAGGGAGAATTGCATTCATCTGTAAATCAAATAAGCATAAGTAATATTCCGGGTGGCCTATATTATTTAGAAATGATTAATAGTAAGAATGAAGAAATTGTGATTAAGAAGCTAATTATTGAATAGTTATTTTTCATAATAATTTGTGTGCAAGCTAATAGAATATTGGGATATCTTACACAATATTTTTCTGCTTTGAATTCATTAACTTTAGCATTATCTTAGCGACTTATTAAAGAGAAATTCTCTGCTTATTTATGAAGAAGAAAAAGATACGTAAAAATTCTACTCTAGCTATTAATAATGAAGTAAAGTCAAGAAAAGAATATCTGGTTCATATTGGTATTATTGCGATACTGGCTTTTATTTTATATGGAAATACAATAGCTAACGAGTATTCATTTGATGATGTTTATGTAACAAACAATAAGGAGGTTAAAGCAGGATTTTCTGCTATACCCGATCTTTTTGTTTCGCTTTATGCCAATATGTGGGAAGACGGAAAACCCTTAACCTTTGGTTACAGGCCGGTTGTTAAAACTACTTTTGCTATTGAATATGGTTTGTTTGGTAACAATCCTTATGTTAGCCATTTTATAAATCTCTTGTTATATATTTTTACCTGTATATTGTTGTTTAATGTGTTAAAACGATTAATGATTGGCTATAATGTTTTGTTCCCTCTCTTGATAACAATACTGTTTCTCGCCCATCCTTCGCATACCGAGATTGTAAGTAGCCTTAAGAATCGTGATGAATTACTGAGCTTTCTGGGAGCAATTGGAACTCTTTATTTATTTTTAAAATATTTTGACAAAGGAAGTTTATACTTTGCAATATTGGGCTTTATCGTTTTTATTATTGCATATTTATCAAAACCAACCGTAACTGTATTTATCCCAATATATGCAGTTGTTATTTATTTCTTTACTAAAGCAAAAACAGGGAAGGTACTTTTATTCTTACTTGGATTGATTGTGGTCACCTATTTTGTTAATATAGTTCCCCGTTTTTATTTGCCTGAGGTTCACCGGCCTGTTCAATTTATTGAGAATCCTTTATTTTATGAAAATAATTTCTTTACTAAAGCATCCACAGGGATGTACATAATCCTGTTTTATCTTAAAATGCTGATATATCCTCATCCAATGGTATTTTATTACGGATACAATACCATGCCTATTGTTGGCTGGGATAATATATGGGTAATTTTTTCTTTATTACTGCATCTTGCATTATTTGCCTTAGCCATCTGGAAGATTAGAGAAAAACACATTTTATCATTTGCAATATTAATTTACCTGATTAGCGTAGGTATATTCTCAAATATTTTGAAACAGCCCATGGGCATTGTTGCAGATAGATTTATGTATATTCCATCATTGGGTTTTTCTATCGCAATTGCTTATCTTATTTTTGTTATTTTCAAGATACAACCAAAAAACAAAAGTATTCCATCAAGCGGGATAGCAAAAATGCTTATTGTTACCCTATTAATTCTCATCCCTTATTCGGCAATGACAATAACGCGTAACAAGGACTGGAAGAATCAGGTAACTCTATTACAGGCTGATATACCTTACCTTGAGAACTCGGCAAAAGCTAATCTTATCTATTCGGGCACAATGAAAGGTGAGGTTATGAAAGCAATTCGCCGTAAGGATAAAAATAAGCGAAAGCTAAAAAAGCAAATTGATGATATAATTGAACATCTTGATTTGGCAATTTCCATATATCCCGAATATTACCAGGCATATGAAATGAGAGGCTCGGTTTATATTACTTTTTATAAAGAATATGAAAAGGCAATAAAGAATTTTAATAAGGCATTAAGCATTAAACCTGACCATATTCCGTCTTTTTATGGGTTGGCTTTTTGTTACAGTAAAACAGGACAGACTGATTTAGCGATTAAGAATTATAAAAAGACCATTGAGCTTGATCCTGAAAATGTACAGGCTCATAAAGGTTTATTTGAGTTGTATAAAGAAATGGGCGATAGAGAGAAAGCTCAATATTATGGAAAGAAGACAAAAGAATTAATGCAGAAACTAAAAAATGGCAAAAGCTAGAAATATCTGAAGCAGAAAAAAATGAAAAGTTATATAAAAGCCATATCATATTATTTACCTGAAAAAGCGGTTACAAATGATGAACTTGAGCATTTGCATCCTGATTGGGGTATTCATGAGTTATCGGAGCACACCGGGGTGAAAACTCGGTATTACTCTGCTGATGATGAGACTGCTGCCGATATGGCTGTTAAAGCTGCCGAAAAGTTATTTGAAGAGAATCCTCAGATAAAGGACAAGATTGATTTCGTTTTATTTTGTACTCATAATAGTGATTATGTTGCACCTGCTTCAGCTTGTTTGATTCAAAATCGCTTAGGTTTGAGCAACTCTGTAGGTGCTGTTGACATTAATCAAGGTTGTACCGGATATATTTATAGCCTTAGTCTTGCAAAAGGTTTGATTGAAAGTGGTAGTGCCCGAAATGTGTTAATGCTTACCGCTGAAACTATTACAAAGTGGATTCATCCTGAAGATAAAAGTAGTGTTCCTTTATTTGGTGATGGCGCAACGGCAAATTATGTTGTTGCAAATAAAGATGTAGAGAATTCATCTGTAAATAATTTTGTTTTCGGAACAGATGGAAAAGGATTTAAGAACCTTTTTATTGAGTATTACGGTGCAAGAAATCGTTTGCCTGAGAAAATATTTGAAGTTACAGATAAGCTTGGAAATAAGCGATTGAACACCAGCTTTTATATGAATGGTAGTTCTGTGTTTTTATTTTCGATAAAAAGAGGTCCAAAAGTAGTTAAGGATGTTTTGGAAAGAAACAATCTTAAGCTTGAAGATATTGATATGTTTATTTTTCATCAGGCCAATAAAATGATTGTTGAAACAATTGGACAACGATTAGGTATTCCGCCGGAAAAGAATTATTCATATATTGAGAATTGCGGTAATATTGTCGCATCAACCATTCCTATAGCATTAAAGAATGCATGGACTGAGAAAAAAGTAAAAAGAGGTGATCGTGTTCTTATTGCTGCTTTTGGGATTGGCTATTCATGGGGAGCAACAATTATTAATTTATAAATTATTTTAACAAATTAAATATTAATTATTATGAAGATTGAAGATTTTATTAGTGCAATTGAAGAAGAGTTTGATGACATTGAAGCAGGAGTATTAAAACCTGAATCAGAATTTCGTGAATCATTTGAGTGGAATTCAATAAATGCCTTGATTTTTATTGCATTAGTTGATACTGAATATGATGTAACTATAACTGCTGATGATATTGCTTCGGCTGTTACATTACAAGATTTATTTAATATTATTATATCAAAAAGCGAATAATAAATGGCTATTTTTACTGTACCTAATGTTAGGCTGACCGGATTAGCCGGTGCTGTTCCAAAGAAAGAAATTAGTAATTGGGATTACGATTGGATAACTATGGAAGAGCGTGAGTTATTTATTAAACAAACAGGTATTGAGAAACGTAGAGTTGTTGAGGGGCCGGGAAAAACCACTACTTCGGATTTGTGTTTCCTAGCTGCTGAAAAATTAATGGATGAACTTAATTGGGATCGTTCTGAAGTTGATTGTTTAATATTTGCATCGCAATCAAGAGATTATATTCTACCCCAAACTTCTACAATTTTGCAAGACAGGTTGGGTTTACCGAAAACATGTATGTCCTTCGATATTGGCTTGGGATGTTCGGCGTATGTATACAGTCTTTCTACTATTGCTACTCATGTGAGCATGGGAAAATTTAAAAAAGCTCTTTTGTTGGTTGGTGATACCTCTTCGTTAAGTACACCTTACCGCGATAAAAGCTCGTACCCGCTTTTTGGTGATGCAGCAACAGCAACGGCTCTTGAATATGATGAGAATGCTGCAGATATGCATTTTAATTTACAATCTGACGGTTCGGGTTGGGAAGCTATTGTAATTCCTGATGCAGGAGCAAGAAACCATTTTAATATGGAAACATCATTTAAAGAGGTTAAAGTTAGTGATGGTATTTATCGTAGTCCTACCAATGTTCATCTTGACGGAATTAAGATCTTTAATTTCTCGTTGATGGAGGTCTCAAAAAACATTAAGAAATTACTGAAGCATATTGATAAATCAATTGATGAGGTTGATTATCTGGTATTGCATCAGGCAAATAAAATGATTAATGAGGTTATCCGGAAAAAGATGAAGGTTGCACCTGAAAAAGTACCATACTCACTTGATAAGTTGGGCAATACATCTTGTGCTACAATTCCTGTTACAATGGTTACTCAAATGAGTGACGTTCTAAAGTCCAATAAGGTAAATAGTTTGATTTGTGGTTTTGGTGTTGGTCTGTCGTGGGGTTCTGCATGGATTGAAACTGAAGGCATTCATGTTTCAGATTTAATTATAGAAGAATAAGGTTTTAAATAGTAAACTGAATAATACATAGTATGGAACAATTTTTCTTAAAAGATAAAATTGTATTGGTAACAGGTGCTTCATCGGGTATTGGTGAACAGGTTGCATTATCTGTTGCTGAGGCAGGTGGTGTTGTGGTTTTATCGGGACGAAATAAAGAAAGACTGGTGCTTGTTTATAACAAATTACAAGGAAGCAATCATAAAATGATTCTTGCAGATATTACAAAAAAAGATGAGCTTGCTTTTCTTGTTGACCAATTGCCTGAGTTGTCGGGAGTTGTTCATTCAGCAGGTGTTGCTGCCTATATGCCAACCAAGTTTATACGACAAACGGATATTGATAATTTATTTGATATTAATTTTAATGCACCGGTTTTACTTACAACACGTTTGCTGAAAAAGAAAAAGATTAAAAAGCCGGGCTCAATTGTATTTATGTCGTCAATAGCATCAAAAAATACATATTTTGGGGGAGCTATGTACAGCAGTTCAAAATCAGCTTTGGAGACATATTCAAGAGTTCTGGCATTGGAGCTGGCTTCAAAAAAGATCAGATCAAATTGCCTGCTTCCTACTTTTGTAAAAACACCTATGGTTCATTATGCAGAAAAAACCATTTCCTCTGAATCAATGGAAAATTTCGAAAGGATATCACCACTAGGTTTTGGCGAACCACTTGATGTTGCTAATGCCACCGTGTTCTTACTTTCTGATGCTGCAAAATGGATTACGGGTACTAATATCCCTATGGGCGGTGGATAATCCGTTATTTTAATATCAATAATGAAAAGCTTTTGTAAAAATATGAAATAATGGATTCACAGCTTAAGAAAATAGCAAATGTAAATTATTCTGTTGTTGTGCCTGTTTATAATAGTCAGGAATCATTGATTGAGTTGTTTGAGCGGGTAAAAGCAATATTTGATAAACTTGATGAAAGTTTTGAGATTGTATTTATTGATGATAACAGCCTGGATGACAGTTGGAAGATTTTGCAAAAGCTTAATAAAGAAAATCCCGAATTAATAACAATTATACAGTTAGCAAGAAATTTTGGTCAGCATAATGCTATTTTCTGTGGTCTAAACTTTGTAAATGGAAGGTTTATTATTACACTTGACGATGATTTGCAGATTCCACCTGAGGAAATTGAAAAGCTGATAACGCGATACAAGGAAACAAAAGCTGACTTGATTTATGGGGATCTTACAAAAAAGCATCATTCATTTATCAGAAATCAAGGAAGTAGGGTATTAAAAAATGCTGCAAAGAAAAGATACAAGGGAACACAAGGTAAAGGCTCATCTTTCAAGCTTTTTAAAAGAAAAATTGCAGGCAATATTTTAAATCACGGCCAAACATTTGTTTATATTGACGAGCTCTTGCTTTGGTACACCGGTGATATTGATTTTGTTAATGTAAAGCATGTGCCACGAAAATATCAGAAGTCAACTTATACTTTTGGAAAACTGTTTAGATTATTCTTTAATATTTCACTATATTATACAAAAGCACCTTTAAAATTAATTACTTACGGTGGAATAGCTCTTTCAATATTTTCATTCATTATTGGTATTAACTTTATTATTCGTAAGATATTTTTCAATGTGCCGCTTGGTTATACATCTATTATTGTTGCGATATTATTTTCAACAAGTATAATACTTTTTAGTTTGGGAGTAATTGGCGAATATCTTAACCGTATGTTTATGGTACAAAGTAAGAAACCTGCTTTCTCGATTAAGCAAATACAAAAAGCATCAGTAAATAAGTCAACTGAAAATGAAACTGATTAAATACGGACTTACACTGAAAAGGCTAACTAAAGAAGATATAGAATTACTTAGAATTTGGCGTAATTCTGAGTCTGTTAATCGTTTTATGGAATATCGGAAATATATTACACCCGAGATGCAGGAAAAGTGGTTTGAGTCAATCAATAACCCAAACAATTTCTACTATATAATAATCTACAATGACGAAAAGATTGGTCTTATAAATGATAAGGGTTTTGATCGTTTTGGCAAAGCTACCTCAGAGGCAGGTTTATTTATTGCAGTTGATAAATATAAAAATACATTTGTTCCTGTACTGGCATCATTGATTTTATTGGAGGTAAGCTTCTTCTACTTAGGGGGTAAGGATTCGTATATTAGGATTCTTAAAGATAATATATCATCAATTAAATATAATACCAGACTTGGGTATGAGTTATGTCCAAATCAAGAAAATGTTGAGAATCAGCTTTACGTATTAACACCGGAGCGATTTAAGGAGAAGACGGCCGAGCTGCGAAAAGCAGCTATTAAAGTTGGTGGTGGCGACCCTAATATTTATCTTATTTGGGAAAAAGAAGACTATGACTCGGGGTTAGCGCAAGAGTCAGACAAATTGCTTGAGGAAGGCGAGATTGATGTACCAAATAAATGGGAGAACGGAAATCATATCTGGTATTTAGCCGACGATCCTGATAATCCTAATATCCAAAAGCTTGATCCCAATAAAGCTAATCCTTATAAGTACTATGAAAAAAATAAATAAGCTAATTTATTGATTCTACTTTTATACCTGTTACTTTCCAATTTGTAATAACTTTCTTCAACTGTTCAATCATATAAAATGAGTCAATAATAAAGTCAAGTCGTACTTCGGTTTTATCGCTCTTATAAATAATATAGTTTTCTATGCTTTTGCCGGAGAATTCATTTAATATACTCTTTAAATGGGCATCAGGCATTTCGTAGCTGTCTTTAACCTTAATTATACTATGAGGTTTAATAGTATATTCCTGCACAATTGATTTATCAGAGTTTATTATACGAATTGTTTGTTGGTGGATTTCAATCTTTTTATTCCTAATGATATTATCTATTCCTTTTTGAAGTCTGTATTGTTTTCTAATAACAATAATAGATATTATAATAATTGCTAACATACCTGCAATATAGCTGGTTCTGCTTAAGTATTTGGGTATTATTATGTTCGATGCCAACCCAATTGTTGTTGCTACCAGTAGGCTGTAAATAAATAATTTATGCCGTAAGTTGTAATAGGCTCTATGTTCAATTAGTTTTGTTCTAAACATTTAATTCTTTTTTGACATTTTGTTTTTCTTAAAATTAAAGTCTGATTTTTTATAAGCAAACAATTGTATAATTGATGTACCGGTAACTTTCCAATAAACAAAGAGTAATAAGATAAAACTGAGACTATAACTAATAAGTGTTGCATAAACAGCACCCATTGCTCCATGCTCAGGTATAAATAAATAGTTAAGAATAATATTAACTATAAGTGAAGGAATATGAATAAAGATTATTAAGTATGTTTTTTTTAAGGCTGTTATCCTGCTGGCAAGTATCTTACTTAATACCAGTGAAACAATAGCAGGTAAAATGTACTGTACAACAGGAATACTTGGTGTAAATGCCGGTTTATACAATATTGGTATTAAGTAGGGTGCTAAAAAGAACACAACGGAGGAAACAATTATTGCAAAAAACAGTGAGATTCTGAATAGCCTTGCTACGTCGTTGTTAACTGCATTTTGGTCTGAGCGATTTGCACTACTACTTAAAATTACTGCACCAACGGCAAATGGTGCTTGCCATTTTTCTGCAAATGATGAGCCTAAAGTATAAAAACCAACTTGGTCAAGAGATGATATGTGATTTAAAATTAAAATATCAATTTTAAAATTTAATCGTGCAAGAAACAAAGCAACTGCATATACAATTCCTAATGACAAAAGACTCTTAATAACTTCAATATCAAATCTAACATGAATCGGGTATCTTTTAAGAATTATCCGTAATGCATACATTGCCGAAATAAAATTTGATGCAACTAAAGCTATAAGAGCACCTGAAACATCGTATTGAAGGATGATAATAAATACTAAAAGAAATAAGAAATTTAAAACTACAGAGGTTGAACGAATGATGTTTGATATTTTAAATTGCTCATGTGCAACAATAACACTATTACTAAACTTGCTTATTAATCTTATAGGTATACTTAAAAGGGCAAGACCTATTAACAACGGAGTATAGCTTGTATGGTCGTAGCTGCTGTAAACAAAAGCCGTGATAATAATACCAACTATACTTGTAAATAGAAAAAAGAAAGCTAGAACGGAAATAATTCTGTCATGGGAAAATTTCTTTTCGCCAATTTGAATAATAGATGCACGTCTTATCCCCAGCTCGCTAAGTGAGATAACCATAGTTGGCACAACTAACAAACTAGTAAGTAGTCCTCTTCCGCTCGGTCCTAGTACTCTGGCAATTAAGATACCTGTAATGGCTCTTACAATTGTGTTGAAAGTACTGGTTCTCACAACTTTTATAATATTTTTAAAAAATCCTTGTGCCAAGTCTAAGTCGTTAATTACTATTTATTAAAATATTTATTAAATATAACAGCCAATAATGGACCTTTATTTCTAATTCTCATCTTCATTTTAAATGGGAGTCTGTCTGTGATGAACCTCATTAAATATGCAAATCTACCATAATTTACCCATAATAAAGTTGACAAGTAAGGTAAACCCTTGTAAGGATACTTTCTTTGGTAGTTGCTAGCTTCCGCTATATTCCCCACCACCTTATCAGCAACCATAATATCTTTTTCACACATCTTTCTCTTCCATCCGTATATTTTGTCGACTGTAATAGGTCTTAGAAGGCTGCTGTGATATTTCTCTATATGCTTTCTGTCGAAATTCTCAAATATCTTATCTTTATTTTTATGAAATTCTAATGTTTCCGGTTTATATTCAATATTAAGAAACTGACACATCTCTTTTAAAAATTTCTTTGGTGTCGAAACAAAATCTTCATACATAATTGTATAGAATCTATCCGGGCTTTTAGAAATTTCTTTCAAAATTCGTTTCTCAGCAAATCGCCACCTGTAAGCAAGCAAAGCTGTTATTGGTGCTTCAAAATCTACATTCTTAATGGATAAAATATTGTCGCGGTAGTCTCTTGTTAAATGAATAAATTTTGCATTTGGAAATAACTTTACTAATTGTTTGGGATATATGGAATAGACCGGATTCTTATCACCAATAAGAGAAATCTCCTTTTTATCAAATAATGAGTTAAAATTCAAATACAGGGCTTTTATCATTGTTTCGAAACTATTTTTACCTGCCATTTGTAATAGGCTGTTTAACAATGTATCCTTATTAACCCGCCAACTGTCAAATTTTCGTTGATCAATAACATCATTTGTAAACTCATTTATTAGTTTTTTATCCCAAACCCTGATATTTGCGTACTTACTATACAAATTAATGATAAGTGGACATTCAAAGGGCAAAGCTACATTTGGATGTGCATCAAACAATGATGCAAGCATTGTAGTTCCAGACCTTGGCCGTCCAAGAATGAAAAATAATGGTATGTCTTTAATCTTATCCTTATGCATTAAACTTATTTGTTTTATTAAAGCAATTTCCTAACCGACTTTGGCAATCTAACATAAAAATATCTGTAGGTATAAAATACATATTGATACAATAATGCAGGAAGAATCTTTAGTTTCATATTTAAACCTGGTTTTGGATACATCCTTTTATATCCTTCTTTTTCAGCCCATTTGCCTATTGTTGCATCAGCAGTTCTTATATTTTTGTCAGAAAGCTCACTTTTCCAATGGTTTACTTTGCTGTTATCAATAGGTTTAAAAACTCTTTTATGATGCTCTTCAACTTTATCTATCATTGCTTCATAAATGGCTTCCATCTTTTTATGATAGTTTACCACCTCAGGCTCATAAGGAATAGAAAGAAAATCACATAACTTCTCCACATGCAATTTAGGATTACTAACTAAGTCTTCATACTTAATAGTATAAAAACTATCAGGATATTTCCTTTTAAGTTTTGAAATTATTTTTGACGAATATTTCCATCTAAAAGCTAATGTCACAATATCATTTGAATATAATCCGGCATTAATCATTGATAAGATATGAGCTCTGTAATCTCTTTTTAGATGAATGTATTTAGCTTCGGGATATAGTTTAAATAATGCTTTTATGCTTATTGAATAAACAGGGTTTTTATCACCAATTAGTAATATCTCTTTCTTTTCAAAAACCGAATCGGTAAATAAATATACTGTTTGAATTAAATGCTTATAAGTGCTTTTGCCAACTAGTTTAAGCAGTTCGGCTTTAAGCTTATCTGTATTAATATTCCATTTGTTAAAATCCTTAACCTTAACTAAATCATTATAAAAGTCAATAATATCAGATTCCAACCAATTGTTTATCTTACTGTATTTTCCGCTTAAACGCATAATTATAGGCGATTCAAGAGGAATTACAACATTTGGATGTGCATCGAATAAGGTACGTAATAATGTTGTACCTGATCGGGCACGGCCAATAATAAAAAAGAAAGGTTTTACAATTTCAGACATGCTCAAAATTAGTTTTTAAAGAAACGAAGATAAAACTTATTAATTAGAGGCAAGTGCTTCTTCACCTTTTGTCTTATTTTGACAGGTAATATAGAAATTATTAGTCTTATAAAAACGTATAAATACAAAACCGATAAACGAGCAAACATTTGAAGTTTTAAACGAAATGGAAATGTTTTATATTTTGGAATATATCCTAATTCTGTTGCTGCTTTACCAGCTAAGAAATCAGCAATCATTATTTCTCTTTCTGAAAGTTCACTTTTCCATTTTTCTTTATTTGATGCATTAATTGGCTTATAAACGTTGCTATGAAAAACTTCTGAGTTTTTTTCTTTATACTGCTTTAAAGAAACATCTCGCTTCTTGTGTAAGTTAAGTAATTCAGGGTAAAATTGAATATCCAGAAAATGGCAAATATCTTTTAGGTACTTCTCGGGATTATTAATAAAATCTTCGTATTTAAATGTATAATGATTCTTTTTATCCTCTTCAACTCTTTTGTCCCATCTATAATAAGCTCTTTTCCATTCAAATATAGTAACCGGTTCTAGCTTGTCAAGTAATCCGGTTTTTTTTACAGATAAAAAATGATCACGATAATCTCTGTTAATTACCAGATATTTAGCATTAGGTATTATCTTTTTTATCAGTTTTGGG
>JANTGP010000080.1 GCA_024762835.1 Bacteroidota bacterium | reverse complement strand
TAGTTTTGAATTTCAATTGTTTCTGGAACTGCTTCTTTGATTAAACTCCTTAATTGTTGCAGAATTATTTGAGCCTCTTTTGATTGACTGTTGATATAGTCGTCAATAGTTTTAAAATTTGGCATTATTCCTTTTTTTTTCATTTAATTTCAATTTTTAATATAATAATTTGTTGTAACGTAGTTCAATGATAATAAAGCTAAGATAAATACTAGTTGTAATTATCTTAGCTTTATAATGCTCTCAAATTTACACATTTTATTCAATTTCCGGCAATAGAATAAATCTGTGCTTCAAGTCCGATTTCTATCAGATTCTTGAAAGTAAGGAACCGAGCTTACTAGCTCAACAAGGTTAATTAATAGAACCATCCTTAATATTTTTCTTAAGCCAACTTTTGTGCTTACTTACTTTCATAAAAAAATTTAATAAAAAAAACCTTCCCCCAAAGAAGAAGGCTAAATAAATAACCAAGTTTTATTGTGAGAAGCCTGGTTAAAATGAATAGTTTATCCCTAATGAGAAGGTTCTTCCTAGTTTATATGAAGAATAATTATACTCTTTACCTTTGTATGAATAGGTTTTTACAAAATCGTCATTTAATAAGTTTTTAGCTTTAAAAGAAAGGGTGAACTGCTCACCTAAGCCTTTGTTAAAAATGAAGTCCATCGAATTACGGGGCATTTCGTAAACGTTAGGGGTTCCTCCCTGAACAACAATTGACAAACGGCGACCTGTGACATTGTAAACAATTCTGGCATCTATATCGTTTTTCTCATTTTTATAATTAAGATATGCATTAATTATATATGGAGACTGTCCATACATTGAACGATAAGAAGCTGCAGAAGGGTCTGTAGCTTGAATAACATTAAGTTCTTCGGAAGGAATATTTACAATTGAATTTATGAAACTCATGTTTAGTCCGGCTTTAAAATTTCTTAAAGCATTTATGAAATCTAAATTTTTTCTGAATTCGAATTCAATACCATATAAATCAGCTCTATCTGAATTCATAAAAGTAAGCTCATTATTCCCGGCAGTTGCAACAAATGTTCGTTCGATAGGATTTTTAAAGCCCTTGTAAAACAAATCTAATGAGATAAGCTCTCCAGGTTTCATGGCGTATTCATACCTAAAATCGATATTGTCAATTAATGTACGTTTAAGATTTTCATTACCTATAAGTGTAAAATCACCGGCAAATTCAAAAGAAGCATAAGGAGCAAGTTCTCGGAAAGAAGGACGTGCCAGGGTTCTTGTATAAGCTGCTCTTAAGTTCATGTTTTTAGCAAGTTTATATGTGATGTTGAGAGCTGGAAGAAAATCTATATTTTGAAGCTTACCTATTGGATAGTCTTGTTTTGCACTTTGCAAAAATATATCTGTTGTTTCCATTCTTAAACCATAAAGCAAGTTTAAGTTTCCAAATTTTTGATTAGTAAATAAATATGCAGCATAAAGATTTTGCGTAGCATTGTAAGAGTTTGATAATTGTGTAGCGTCTTGAATATAAACTCCGTATTTTTGAGGATACTCGTCAATGTTCATTCCAATATTATTGTCATTAAGGTAATTATGAATTGAACCATGATAAGAATTATTATTATCGATTATATCAAATCTACGTTCTGAAAAACTTCTGTTTTTATGCATTGACTTAAGCCCATAACGTAATTTCTGATCATTTCCAAATAAACTATAAGTCTGGGTTAAATCAACTTTTGCATCGTAATTTCCTTCATTCATAAAACGCCAGTAACGTACCGGAACACTTTGTTTAGCCGGGTCTATAATATAGATACTATCATTGTCGCTGTTTACTTCTATGATGTTTGTGAAAAAACGTAAATCAGGTTGATCTTGTTTAGAAACTGAATGGGATAGTTGCCAGCTAATTTGTAAATTATTAAAATTATGATCTCCTATTAATTGTTGTGCTGAGAACGAACGTTGGCTATATTGCAAGGTTCTGGTTTGAACATTTACTTCATGATAATCATTCCATCCCTCCTGATATCTTGCTACTGAACTACCACCTTGGTTTCTAATTAAATTTAAACTAATATTAGAGTTGTCATTTAACTCTAAAGAAGCACTAGCCATCAAACTCCATAGAACATAGTCAATACCACGACGATCTGTGTAATGCAAATCTTTTTGTAGTATGCTTGAAGTACTCTCTGTAAGGCTATATCGTCCATTTTCTCCATTCTCGTAATAACGAAAATCGCGATTGTAAGAGTAACTAACAATATATCCCAATTTTTTATGAAAGAGTTTCTTATTGTCTCCAAATGAAATCTTAAAATCATGATTTAATGGAGCATAATTTGTTGAGGGTTTCATCACTTTATTAAAGGAGCGAGTGATATTATCCAGTTTCTCATCGTCTTGATATCGAAAGGGAATATTTCCTAGAGCTGCATCAGGAATTGCTCTGGTACCATCATCAAAACCAAGAAAATCTGTTTTGCCTCCTTCATAGGTTAAAAAATCTTTGTTAAAAGAAGCGTTTGTATTATAAGAACTCGACATAGAAAAATTTAACATAAATTCTTCTGGAAATTTTTTAGTTACAACATTAACATATCCGCCGGCAAAGTTGGCCGGTAACTGTGGCGAAAATGTTTTGTAAACCATTATATTATCGACAATATTACTTGGGAAAAGATCGAGTTGAATATTGTTTTTTTCAGGGTCCATTGAAGGAACCATAGCACCGTTTAAGTCTGTTCGAGAATATCTATCGCCTAAACCACGCACATATATATATTTACCATCTTGAACAGTGATACCGCTTACTCTTTTGAGTGAGGCAGCGGCAGTTTTATCGCCATTCATTGTCATTTCTTTTGCAGAAATACCATTAACACTTGTGGCTGATTTCATTTGTATGCTCATAATGGCATTTTCTGAGTTTGTAATAGCTTTTGCTTTAACAACAACATCATCAAGACCTGTGGCGGAAGAGCTAAGTTCAAAATTATAAACCAAAGTTTCATTTCCTTTTACAGTGAAAGTTTTTGCAACAGTAGTGTATGAAATAAAGGAGCAAACAAGCTCATAGGTTCCCGGCTCTATTCCTGTCAACACAAAGTTCCCGTTTATATCTGCCATTGTTCCATTTGTAGTTCCCTTTATAAAAACATTTGTGCCAATTAATGCCTCAGACGTTTCTTTATCTGTTACTTTTCCTTTAAGTGTAGCTTGAGGAAAAACAACACTACTAATTAGTATTAGTATTATCGTTAATAATAATTTATTGATTGTTTTAATTGTATTCATTTTAATTTTGGTTATTTATTTATTAAAAAACAAAGAATACAGGACTTCTCACATTCCTGTATTCTTTGTGTATTTATGTGTTTTTGTTTTTATTTAAAAAGCAATGTCCAGCCGTTTGCCCAGTTGCTACCTGAAGGATCAAAAGCACCTTTATAGGTAACATTAATAAAGTCTGATGGGTAACTAGCCATATTGTCGGATACATTACCGGTTGGAATAGGGTTAAAGTCAGAGCTTGAAGCAGTAGGATAAGTTAACCCGGGATCCTGATCAACAGTATTGTTTGCTGTACTTATATAAGAATCTAATTCTGCCTGTGCAGTAGCTTCATCGTTTGCAGAAATACCGTCTTTAGCACTTATTTTAAAAATACCGGCATTAGTGTTGTCGTTTACATTATAGAAAATATTGTTTTCAATTTTTAATTCGCCATCAGTAAATCTTTTATAGCTACAAGATTCGGTTAATCCCCCTTTAAGTTCTATGTCGATTCCTTTTGATTGATTTACAAATATAGAGTTGTAGTAGTAACCGCCACCATTTGCTCTAAAAGTCATGACTTTTTTACCGGCATCGGCTCCACGACCAATCCATGTTGCATTGTAAACTGTTCCTCCTCCCAAAGGAGTTCCATTTTCTGGCTCATCAGCTCCGTCAAGTTCACCCATACGGTCACCGGCTTCAGGATCCTGTACAACTAACCAAAACTGACCTTTACCTCGGTATCCTTGATCCCAGTCGAATCCATCATCTTTACAGTATGCAGATATCATATACTTGGTGTGAACAGTTCCGCCAAACCATTCATATCCATCATCATTGTTAGCATATACCTCGATGTGTTCAATTGTAGTACCATCTCCAATAGCTCCAAAGGTAAGACCGTTTATTTCGTTATCTGCACCAATGTTGGTTCCACCATGACGGATAGATACATATTTCATAACACCACTGTTATCGTTGTCATCGTCACCACCATATTCACCTCTTGGCTCAGTCGTTGGTATTCCTTCAATGTTTTTAATATTTGGAACAGTATTTATTTTTGCTTTTCCTAAAAGAATGACACCACCCCAGAGTCCTCTGTCATTTTTTGCAACTGAGCCATTCAAGTCATCAGCTTCAGCAGTAAAAATAATTGGTTCTGAAGCTGTTCCTTCAGCCATTACTTGTGCTCCTCTGGCAATAATTAATGCACTGGCATCTTCACCTTGCCCTGCTTTACCTTTTATTATAGTACCTGCTTCAATGGTGAGTATTTGACCTTCGTTTACAAAAACCATATGGTTAAGAACCCATACTTTGTCTTTTGTCCAGGTTATTGTCCCTGTTCCTTCGCCATGATCAGTAATTGTTACAATATTCCCGTTCTCAACATATTCTGTGGCATTCGGGTTAGGTGGATCAACTGTTACATCGTCCTTGTTACAAGAACTTAAACTAAGAGCAGTAACTATTATGCTTATTGCAGCAAAACTAAATAATAAGTTAATTTTTTTCATTTTAATTTTATTAATGTTAGTGTTAATTTGATGCCACAAACAAAAATAAAAAGGATTAAGAAGCAGATAACATACAATTAAGATTGTGTTAAGTTATTGTTACAAAATTACAGAATTAAGGTTTGGTTTAGTCTGCTTTCAATTGATATATGTTTTACTTATTAAGACTGAATGACAGGTGATTATGTTGGGGGTAGCAGAGCCTGGCTCAGAAAACTTATCTTATATTTAGTATTATTACAAAAATGGATATTTGCTTTAAAATATGCTTGCTGTAACCTTATTATTAAATAAAATGAGGATAGTTCATTTATTATTTTTTCAAATTAAATAAGAATTCTACTCCTCCGTTTTCTGGTGTTATAGCAGTTATTTCTCCTCCGTGATACAATACAGCGTTTTTAACTATAGACAATCCTAATCCGGTTCCTCCATTATTTCTTGATCTGCCTTTATCAATTCGATAGAATCTCTCAAAGATAAGTTTTAAATGTTCATCAGGTATTGAACATCCTGTATTATAATAAGAAAAATAATAATAGTGTTCATCTTCCCTGTACTGCTTTATAGAGATAAAAGATCCTATACCTGAGTATTTTATACTGTTATCGATTAGGTTCTGAAAAATTGCATAAATTAGAGATTCATTACCTCTAATAATAAGCGAGTCTGGAAAATCAATTTCTGTTTTTGATTCATTTTCATTAAGTTTTGCTTCAAAATCTTTACAAATATTTCTAACAATGTCAGTAATATTAGTTTTTTTTATTTCGAATTTATCATGAGAATCATCAAGTTTAGATATCACTGCAACATCATCAATCAAAGCAGATAATCTCTTCATTTGTTTAAAGGTTCTTTCTAAAAAATACTCTTGTTTTTCTTTATCTATTTTGTTGGTCATTAATGTCTCAATGTAAGCTAGTACAATACTTACGGGTGATTTCAGTTCGTGAGCAATATTACTGGTGATTTCTTGTTTCAATATTCTGTCTTTTTCAACTTTAGTAATATCTGTAATGTTAATTTCATAACTTTTATCGGAAAAAACTATTATTGTAATCTCAAAATACATTCCCTTGTTGGCATGTTTTTGTGTATAAACTTCAATATCCTTGAGTTCTTTTTTTTTCTTATTATAAAGGTGTTTATTAATAAAATTTGAGAACTCTTTAAATTCCGGTTTTGTCATAAAATTTTTAATACTAAAATAATTACTATCAAAAATCAGATTGGAATATTGAATAAACTTAGTATTTATAAATATTTTTTCTTGATATTTATTGAATATGGCGACTCCTTTGGTTGAATACCGAAAATGATTAATCAGTTTATCTTGTTCTATCAATAGTTTTTTTGATGTTTTTTGCAATTTTCCATAAAGATTGAAAATTTTTTCTGCAATAATTCCAAGTTCATCTTTTGGTAGTTTATTCTTTTTTAATTTCCCCTTTTGGGTTTCGGCAAAAGTTGCAAAATCTCTTAAGGCTGTTATTGATTTGCCAAGTTGGTTTGACATAAAAAAAACTAAAATGATGAAAAATCCCAAGATTAGAGCAATTACCAAAATAAACATTTTATCTACTTTCAATGCATCAATAACCGGCTGATCATACACAAAGGATGTTCTGACAAAATAATCATTATAGAGTTTTGCAAAATAAAAATACTCTTGTCCTGTAGTAGCTGATTTTCTAATCTGATATCCTTCACCTAAACTTTCGGCCATCTTTATTTCAGGTCGATTAATGTGATTTTCCATTGTACTTATATTACTCACTCTATTGTCAAAAACTACTTTGCCTGTTTTATCAATAATTGTAAGTCTTATATTCTTATCCGGAAACAAGGATATAAGATTGTCTAAGTTGTTAATATTATTTACTGAAACTATTTTATTATGTACAATGTCCGAATATTGTCTAAGTGAATTTTGAATGTAAATAGATTTTATCTTATGTTCTCTTTTATATTGATAAATAGTAACAACTATAGCAAAAGCTGTTAAGAGAAACAGGAAATAGAATAGTATTTTATGCCGATATGTAATATTATCTGTTATTCTCATCAAAATTAAATTTATATCCGTAACCCACTCTATTTGTAATGTGTGTTTTATATTTGTCTAATTTTGACCTTAAGCGTGCAACATGCACATCAACTGTTCTGTCGTTTACAAACGATGCTTCTCTATCCCAAACCAGATCAATAATATCATTACGCGAAAACATTTTATTGGGGTTTCCGGTCAAGAGGGATAGTATTTCAAATTCTTTTTTTGTTAGTTTAATTTCCTTATCTGAAATAAAAACCTGTTTATTTAGTATATCAATCATTAGTTTATCAAAAACTAATAGTTTGTTTTTGCCGGTTTCAGACTTGGGATTAAAATTTCTTTTTAGTACAGCCTTTATACGAACTTTTACTTCATTAATTGAGAAAGGTTTTTTAATATAATCATCTGCTCCAATATTAAATCCGGTTAACATATCATTTTCGGAATCTTTGGCTGTTAAAAAAATTATTGGGGTTTGAATCTTTAATTCATTCCGGATTTTATCAGCAAGTTGAAATCCTGACATTTCTTCCATCATTACATCAAATAAAAATAAGTCGAAACTTTTTAATTCTTTTTTTAATGCTTCTTCTGCTGAAAATACTGTATTAATATCATATTCGGATGACAAGTTAAACCTTAGAATTTCACAAATATCTTTTTCATCCTCAGCAATAAGTATTTTTCTCATCCGGTTAAAATTTTATAAATATTTGTACAAAGATAAAGATTAATAAAGAACTTAGACAAATGTTTGCTTAAGGCACAAACATGATATTATTGATATTTACATCGAATATTTATTTTTTTATTCGTTAGCTCAAAAACTCAACAGTTTTTCTGTAGTCTCCTTGTTTACACAGAAAAATACTAAAAAGAAAAGGAACAAGTTATTTCTTACTTCCAATCAGTTTTTTTATTTCGTTAAGCTTATAGAGTGCTTCAACGGGTGTTAGGTTATTAATATCCAATGTAGATATTTCATCCTTAATTTGTGATAAAACAGGGTCGTCTAGTTGGAAGAAGCTTAATTGGTAACCTTCTCTGTTTTTAGCAATTGTATCAACATTTTTTGTTAAATCATGATTCTCATTTGTTTTTTCAAGCTCAATAAGAATCTTTCCGGCTCGTTCAACCACACTCTTTGGCATTCCGGCCATTTTTGCCACATGAATACCAAAACTATGTTCGCTACCACCACGTACCAACTTACGTAAAAAAATTATTTTCTTATTTACCTCCTTAACAGTAACATTATAATTTTTAATACGCGAAAATGATTTTTCCATTTCGTTTAACTCATGATAATGAGTGGCAAACAGAGTTTTTGCTCTTGTAGAGGGGTGTTCGTGAATATATTCGGCAATAGCCCAGGCAATTGAAATACCGTCGTATGTACTTGTGCCACGCCCAAGCTCATCTAATAGAATTAAGCTTCGAGAGGATAAGTTATTTAAAATACTTGCTGCCTCATTCATTTCCACCATGAATGTTGATTCGCCAAGTGAGATATTATCGGAAGCACCAACACGGGTAAATATTTTATCAACTACACCGATCTTAGCTGATTTTGCAGGAACGTAACTTCCTATCTGTGCCATTAAAGTTATTAAAGCAGTTTGCCTTAACAATGCTGATTTTCCTGCCATGTTAGGTCCTGTAATGATAATAATTTGCTGATTACTATCGTCAAGTAAAACATCATTTGGAATATATTCCTGATCTATCGGTAGTTGTTGCTCGATAACAGGGTGGCGTCCTTCTTTAATATCAATTATTTTGCTATCGTTTATTTCGGGTCGTACATAGTTATTTTCAATGGCGTTTGTCGAAAAAGAAAGCAAACAGTCGAGTTTTGCTATAAGTGATGCATTAATCTGTATAACCTGGATAAAGTCAATTATGCTATGAACAAGGTCATTAAAGATTTTTGTTTCAAGGCTTAAAATCTTTTCCTCGGCACCCAGAATCTTTGTTTCATATTCCTTTAGTTCTTCGGTGATATAACGTTCGGCATTTACCAGAGTTTGTTTTCTAACCCATTCTTCGGGTACTTTATCTTTATGGGCATTTGTAACTTCGATGTAATAGCCAAATACATTATTGAATTTTATTTTGAGCGACGGAATTCCTGTGTTAGTAATTTCTCTTTCCTGCATTTTGCTCAGATAATCTTTACCTGATGTTGTGATATTGCGTAACTCATCAAGCTCTTCCGATACGCCTTTGGCAATTACGTTGCCTTTTGATACAAGATTTGGTGGGTCTTCGTTTATCTCTTTTTCAATACGTTCACGAACCGACATGCAGAGGTTAAGTTGCTCACCAATGGCTTTTAAACTTGAGTTATCTGAATTGAGGCAATATGCTTTAATTGGTTCAGTAGCAGTTAAAGCATTTTTTAATTGAATAATTTCCCGAGGTGATATCCTGTTTACAGCAACTTTTGAAATAATACGTTCAAGATCGCCAATAAGTTTAATATGAGATTCAATAGAAAGCTTCTCCTCATTGTGATTAATAAAATACTCAACAACCTCCATTCTGTCGTTTATTGGCTTAACATCTTTAAGAGGCAGGGCTATCCAGCGTTTTAGCATTCTTGCTCCCATAGGGGATAATGTTTTATCAACAACCTGTATTAATGTTTTTGCACCTTCGTTTATTGAGTGAAAAAGTTCAAGGTTTCGTATTGTAAAACGGTCGAGCCAAACGTATTTATCCTCTTCTATACGAGAAACAGAAGTAATATGACTTATTTGGTCATGACGTGTAATATCGAGATATTGCAGGATTGACCCGGCAGCTATTACCGCATGTTTAAGGTTTTGAATACCAAAGCCTTTTAATGAGGATGTTTGAAACTGTTTGAGCAATCTGTCAATCGCCGATTCTTCATTGTATGCCCAGTCTTCAAGAGGATAAGTATAAAACTTGCTGCCAAATAAATCCTGAAAGCGTTGACGTAAACTTCTTTCGTAGAGCACTTCTTTTGGCTGAAAGCCTTGCAATAGTTTTTCAATATATTCAAAACTTCCCTGAGTCACCATAAACTCGCCTGTTGATATGTCAAGTAGAGCTAAGCCTGCCATTATTTTATCGATAAATACACTAGCAAGAAAATTATTCTCTTTATGTTCAAGCACATTATCGTTCATCGAAACCCCGGGGGTAACCAATTCTGTCACACCTCTTTTAACGATTTTTTTTGTAAGTTTAGGGTCTTCTAATTGCTCGCATATTGCAACCCTTTGTCCTGCTCTTACAAGTTTAGGTAAGTATGTGTCTAAGGCATGATACGGAAAACCTGCAAGCTCGATGTAAGTGGCAGCACCATTAGCACGTCTTGTCAGAGTAATCCCCAGTATTTCTGATGTTTTTATTGCATCTTCTGAGAATGTCTCATAAAAATCACCAACCCGGAATAGTAAAATTGCATCAGGGTGTTTTGCTTTGATATTGAAATATTGCTTCATCAAAGGTGTTTTTACTATTCCTTTTGAGTTTGCCATAGAATGATAGTTTTAATATTGCAAAGATAAAAAATCACAAAGTTTATTTTAACGAATAACTGAAATCTTGAAATAAAAAGTTATCTTGAATAAAATCAAAAACAAATTTTCTTGTTTATTAAGCTTATGAGAATGAACAAGCATTTAATAATATTTGTTTGAAGAAGAGAAATTAAAGCAATATTCATATTTTTGCAATTGATAATAAATCAAAAATTAATTGAACATGACTAAAAAAATTAAGGGGACGATTGGAATTTTAACAGGTGGAGGTGATGTCCCGGGACTTAATCCTGCAATACGTGCAATAACTATTCGTGCAATACGCGAAGGTTTTAAAGTTATTGGTTTAAGACGTGGTTGGGCAGGCATTTCGAGTCTTATCAGAGATAAAAAAATTGATAACAGCGATAATTTTATTGATTTAACCGAGGAGGTTGTAAACAAGGCAGGACGAACCGGTGGAACCTTTTTGCATTCATCAAGAACAAGACCCAGCCATATTCCCAAAAACTTTGTTCCTGAGCATTTAAAAGGAACTTACGATAAGGAAATAAATGATTTGACACCTGAGGTTATCAAAAACCTTGAGTGGTTAAATATTGATTATCTGGTACCAATTGGAGGTGATGATACTCTAAGTTATGCTGTACGTTTGTATAAGGAAGGGGTAAAGGTTGTTGCTATTCCAAAGACAATGGACAATGATGTCCCAGGTACTGATTATTGCATTGGCTTTAGTACTTGTATTACACGTACTATTCAAATGACAAATGTATTGCGAACTTCAGCCGGCTCACATGAGAGATTGCTTGTAATGGAGGTCTTTGGCAGATATGCCGGTTATACAGCTTTGCTTCCAACTATGGCAGGAGCAGCTAATAGATGTGTTATTCCCGAACATAAATTCGATATAAATAAGTTAACTGAATTGCTGGTGCAGGATAGACATACGAATCCAAGTAAATATTCTGTGGTTCTTGTATCGGAAGGAGCAATGTTTAATGGTGCAGATATGATTTATTCCGACCATGAAAAAGATATGTTCGGGCATAAGAAATTAGGCGGAATAGGCGACTTAATTTCTGTTCAGCTTAAAGAACTTTCAGGTAATTATAATAATGGTAAAACGATAAATGTGATTAACCAGAAACTTGGTTACCTTGTACGTGGAGGCGATCCTGATGCAATTGATTCTATTGTGCCAATGGCTTATGGTAATTTAGCTCTTGACCTTATTCTTAAAGGTATACACGGACGTTTGGTTAATCTAAGAAATGGACGATACGATAATTCACCTCTTGAAATAGTTACAAGCACCAAGAAGCTTATAAATATTGACAGACACTATAACAGAGAACGTTTGCGTCCTTTCTATAAGAGCTTTGAGCTTAACCCATTGTTTATTATGACAGATGAATAATTAGCAAAGCACTTTGTGTCAATAGTATAAAAAAAGCCAAACATTAATTTGATGTTTGGGTTTTTTATTATTTAAATAAGGATATTAATCAATTATTGCGAAGCCTGTATATTTTTGTAATACTTCAGGGATTTTAATTCCTTCGTTTGTTTGATTATTTTCGAGCAAAGCAGCTAGAATACGAGGTAAAGCCAAAGCACTACCATTAAGAGTGTGGGCGAGTTTAGTTTTCTTTTCACCTTCTTCTTTAAATCGAAGTTTTAGCCTGTTTGCCTGATACGATTCAAAATTTGAAACTGAGCTTACTTCTAGCCATTTTTCCTGAGCAGCAGAGAAAACTTCAAAATCGTAAGTAAGAGCAGAGGTGAAACTTAAGTCGCCACCACATAATCTTAATATCCTGTAAGGTAAGCCTAACTTTGAAACCAGACTCTCAACATAAGAAACCATTTGGTCTAAAATCTCATATGAATGATTAGGGTGAGCAATATTTACAATTTCTACTTTATCAAACTGGTGAAGACGATTTAGTCCGCGAACGTCTTTACCGTAAGAGCCTGCTTCGCGGCGGAAACAAGGAGTATATGCCGTATTCTTTACAGGAAAATCGTTTGCATTTAATATTACGTCTCTGTAAATATTTGTTACCGGCACCTCGGCAGTTGGAACCAAATACAAATTATCTAAACCTACAAAATACATTTGTCCTTCTTTGTCGGGCAATTGTCCTGTCCCGAATCCCGAATCTTCGTTGACCAGAATAGGAGGTTGTACTTCATTATATCCTGCTTTTTCTGCTTCATCCAAGAAAAAGTTAATTAGAGCACGTTGTAATTTTGCACCTTTACCTTTATAGACAGGGAAACCTGCACCTGTGAGTTTGTTTCCAAGCTCAAAATCAATTATGTCATATTTCTTGGCTAATTCCCAGTGTGGTAATGCTTTCCCGCCCAATTCCGGAATCTCAGCATTGCTTTTTACTATTTCGTTGTCGTCTTCACTGTTTCCTTTAGGAACACTTGAGTGGGGAATATTAGGCAACTCTACAATTTTTGAGAAAAGTTGTTTTTCAATTTCCGAGTATGATTTGTTCAGCTCTTTAGACTTTTCTTTTAGCTCAGTTGTTTTACGTTTTGCTTCGTTAGCTTCATCTGTCTTTCCGCTTTTAAAAAGACCACCAATCTCTTTCGAGAGTTTATTTAATTCGGCAAGTGTATCGTCTAACAATTGTTGATTATTACGTCTTTCAACATCCAAACTGATAATCTCATTAACGATTGTTTCAGCATCAAAGTTTTTAACTTTCAAGCGGCTGATAACTTCGTTTGCATTATCTCTAATAAAACCAATGCTTAACATAAAACTGTAATTTTAATTGTAAAGTGGAAATAAAAAAATCCTGCTCTTAATCTGTAAACCAAATAAAAACAGGATATTCATTATAAT
>JANTGP010000079.1 GCA_024762835.1 Bacteroidota bacterium | reverse complement strand
TTGGTATTCCTATGACATAATTGTAAATGGTACAACTGTTGCAACTCAGCAATGCGATCAAACAGGCTTTGATTTAACACCATATTTGCCTATTACTTCAGTTGCTATACAATCAAATGATGAGGATAATTACTCTGATAATGTTACTCTTAATATGACATTATACAGCACATATACACCTTCTGATTTTCCTGCTCCTCCGCCGGCATCAGGTAACACTTGCGACTATACCGTAGTTCTTTATGATTCATACGGTGATGGATGGAACGGTGGTTCTTTAGATATCAATATTGATGGTGTGCCTGTGTTATCTGGCCTTACAATTGGCTATGGTACAGGTCCTGAGACTTATACTTTTTCTGCTCCTGACGGAGGTGAAATTGTTGCCAATTATACTGCAGGAAGTTGGTCAAGTGAGAATTCATATTATATTTATGATCCTGAAAATACTGAAATATTTTCTGATGGTGTGTCAGGAACTCCTTCAGGTGGTACTGTCGGTTTTGCAGTTTGTCCAACTTGCGATTATTCTATTGTTCTTTATGATTCATATGGTGATGGATGGAATGGTGGTGAAGTTGATGTTTTGGTAGATGGTGTTGTTGTTTTACCAGGATTGACAATTGGTTATGGTACAGGTCCGGAGACATATACTTTTAATGTTTATACAGGGCAATCTATTACAACTTCATACACAGCAGGTAGTTGGTCAAGTGAGAACTCTTATTATGTTTATGATGCAAATAATGTTGAACTTCTTGCCGAGGGTGTGAGCGGTACACCAAATGCCACAGCAGATGCCGGTTTAGCTGATTGCTCAGGTATTCCGGGTTGTATGGACCCAACTGCCGAGAATTATGATCCAACTGCTACTGTTGATGATGGTAGTTGCTGGTATATAATAGCCACACCTTATACAGAGGATTTTGAAGATGACGGTGATGTTGATCCTTTATGGTCTCAAGACCCGAATAATGATATAAATTGGAGTGCAAATTCAGGTAGTACCCCATCGAGTTATACCGGACCTAGTGGAGCACATGGAGGTACATATTATCTTTATACAGAAACTAGTGGTTCTTCAAATGGTGACCAGGCAACAATTTATTCACCGGTAATTGATTTAAGCGGAGTAAGTGTTCCTTTCTTAAATTTTTGGTATCACATGTATGGTTCGGGAATGGATGCTGATGGAACTATTGAGGTAAGTATATCTACCGATATGGGTGCAAACTTTACAAGTATCTGGTCTGAATCAGGTAATCATGGTGATCAATGGAATAATGGACTAGTTTTATTAACAGGATATTCAGGTAATGTAATATTTAGTATTACAGGTACAGTTAGCTCAACAGGAACAACATATCAGAATGATTTTGCAATTGATGATTTCTCAGTTATTGAAGCTCCTATATTAGGCTGTATGGACCCTATTGCTGAAAATTATGATCCAGCAGCAGAAATGGACGATGGTAGCTGTATCTATATTGAAGGCTGTATGGACCCATTGGCTATAAATTATATGGATACTGCAACTATGGATGATGGCTCTTGTTATTTTATGGGAGACTCTTGTACTCTTGCTTTTGATTACGGTTTAATTAATGATCCTGCTGTTACCGGCTCAACCGGATATGCTTATGATATTGAGTGGTATATGGTAACTCTGGATGCAGATTATAGCGATGTTGCCTTCTCATTATGCGGTTCTTCATTTGATACTAAGCTTGAGGTTTGGGACGATTGTGGAGCCTCTAATTATCTTGCATATAATGACGATTCATATTCTAACTGTGGTAGTGGTGGAAATTCATATATAGGTATGTCTTTCTTATCAGCAGGTACCTATTATGTTAAAGTTTATGGATATAGCTCATATTTCGGAGATTATAATCTGGAAATAACAGGAAATCAAATATTCTACGGTTGTACAGATCCTAATGCATTAAACTATGATCCTATTGCAAATACTGATGATGGTACATGTGAGTATCCATTATGGAATGTTGGTGTAAATAGTGTTAGCTCTCCTGTTTCAGGTGCATTTATATCAACACCTCTTGATGTAACAATTGAAGTTGAAAACTTTGGAATTAACGACATTGTTGGTTTTACTGTTGGTTATATGGTTGATGGCGACACATTAGTTACAGAAATTTATGCTGATACACTTTTATCGGGTGCTACTGCAACATATACTTTTGCAACACCTGTAGATATAACAGCCGGAGGATTCTTTGATATTACCGCTTTCGCTAATCTAGCAGATGATTATGATTTAACTAATGATAATTACACTGTAACAGTTGAAAACTTTGTTGGTTGTTACTGGTCAGTTGAATTAATGGATGATTATGGCGACGGCTGGACAGGTGGTGAATTGACTGTTAATATTAATGGTGTTGAATTGGATGTATTTACATTAACTTCAGCCGGTGGATATTCTCAGACATTTAATATCCCTGTATACGATGGCGATTTAATTGATATTACATATTTCCCCGGACTCTACTCGAGTGAGAATTCATATTCACTACTTGACGGTTTTGGTAATGTAGTATTTACGGATGGAACAACAGGAACACCTTCTCCTTATGGATTTAGTACTACTGCGGTTTGTGCAGGTGTTGAATATGGATGTGTTGACCCTGTTGCTATTAACTATGATGTAAATGCAACTGTCGATAATGGTACTTGTGAATATTATGGAGAAACATGTGCATCTGCTATTGATTATGGAATGATTAATGACCCTGCCGTAATTGGTGCAACTACATATGCTTATGATGTCGAATGGATTATGTTTACTCTTGATGAAGACTACTTAGATGTATCTGCTTCTTTATGCGGTTCAGGATTTGATACAAAATTGTCTATATATAATATGTGTGAAGGTACTGAAATAGGTTATAATGATGATTTCTGCAGCTTACAATCTCAAGTTAATTATACAAACTTGTCTGCCGGTACTTATTATGCAAAAGTATATGGATATTATAGTGCATTTGGAGATTATACTTTCGAAGTAACGGGAACACCTGCTTCTGATACAATTCCGGTATTCCCTTGGGGATATAATGTTACAGGAGCTAATCACACAATTCTGGTTCCTCAAACAGTTATTATTAATATAAATGGTGTATCTGCTGATCTTGGTGATTACATCGGCGTTTTCTATACTGATGATAATGGAATTTTAAATTGTGGTGGTTATGTTGAATGGCAAGGAACAACTACTTCTCTAACTGCATGGGGTGATGATGGTCAAACTCCGGAAACTGATGGCTTTGTTTCTGGTGAAGAGTTTAATTGGAAAATCTGGAAAGCTGCTACAGGCGAAACATTTGATGGTACAGCTACTTATATGGGAACTCCTCCAATGCCAAATGGTGGATTCTTTGCCGCAAATGGTATGAGTGGTTTACTTGAACTAAATGGATTTAATGCAGATTATCAAGTAATTGATTTATTAAACGGTTGGAGCTTTATTTCAACTTATATTATTCCTTTTGATGCTACAATGGAAGCAGTTTTTGCTAATGTTGTTAATGATATAGATATCGTTAAGGATGAACTTGGTAATTCATACTGGCCATCACAAGGATTGAACTCAATCGGAAGTATTGTTGCCGGTGAAGGATATCAGGTTAGAATGGCAGCTGCAAGTGTTGTGGAAGTTGTTGGATTATATGCCGACCCTGCTACTAATGCAATTAGCTTACCTGCAGGCTGGAGTATGTTTGGTGTATTAAGTACTACTCCTGTTGATATTACTGATGTAATGGGTGGAGTAACTTACGACTTGGTACTTGTTAAGAGTGGCTTTGCTCAAATATATTGGCCTGCATATGGTGTTAACACAATTGGTAATTTAATGCCTGGTGTTGGATATCAAGCAAAAATGGATTATGCTAATTCATTTAATTTTGATGCATATGGTTCAGGTAATTCTGCTAAGAATTTTACTTATTCTAAACCTGAGCATTTCTCAGTTATTAATAGTACAGGTAACAGCATGGTGGTTGGTATACCATTAAACTCATGGGATATTGTCCCACAAATTGGTGATGAAGTTGCTATATTATCACACAATGGCGATGTGCTTGGTGCTTCTGTTTTCAATGGCGAAAATATTGCTATTACTGTTTGGGGTGATGATTCTCAAACCGGTACAACTGAGGGTATTGCTATTGGTGATGATTTTGAAGTTGCTGTTTGGAATCATGCTTCAAGTGATATGTCAACTATTGAGGTGTCTGATTGGGTTGAGGGAAGTAATTTATTCGTTAAAGATGGAATTTCAGTAGCCGGAAAACTTTCAACTTCACAATTTGCCGGTTCTGCATTATTACAGAATATGCCTAACCCATTTAGTGATAATACTAAGATAGGATTTGAGATAGCTAATGATACTCATGTTACTATTGCTGTTTATAACTTACTTGGTGAAAAACTTGAAACTATTGTTTCTAAGAATTATAAAGCAGGTAGCTATACTGTTGATTATAATGCAGGAAACCTTGCTTCTGGAACTTATCTATATAAAATTATTACTGATAACTTTGTTGATACAAAGTCTATGGTAGTTAAAAAATAGATAGTTAATATATTACAAAAAAGGGCAACTGTTTTAGTTGCCCTTTTTTATTGAAGTTTTTTTTATTATTGTAAGGTGAACTAATACCGATTAGTAAATGAACCCGATAGGCATCGGGTTTGAAATACAATTGGTATAATCTATAGGATAAATAATAAAGGTATGACCAAAAAAGAGAGATTTGAATTTATATTAGACTATTTTGCAAAACATCAACCTGTTGCCGAAACAGAACTACATTATAATAATGCCTATGAGTTGATGGTTGCTGTTATCCTGTCTGCTCAGTGTACAGATAAAAGAGTGAATGTAATAACACCGCGTTTCTTTAAGCAATTCCCAACTGCAAAATTTCTTTCACTTGCCATGCAGGAAGATGTATTTGAGGTAATACGTTCTTGCTCTTATCCAAATAACAAAGCAAAACATCTCATTGGAATGGCTAAGATGTTAATAGAGGATTTCGATGGAAAAGTTCCTTCTGATATTGATGAATTACAAAAAATGCCCGGCGTTGGACGTAAAACTGCAAATGTAATTGCTTCGGTTGTATTTAATAAACCGGCACTTGCTGTTGATACTCACGTTTTTAGAGTGGCTGCAAGACTTGGGCTCAGTACAAATGCGAAGAATCCGCTTGAAACAGAAAAACAATTGGTGAAATATATTCCGGAAGATAAGATTCCAATAGCTCATCATTGGTTGATTTTGCATGGTAGATATATTTGTTTAGCACGTTCTCCCAAATGTAATGAGTGTCCTTTAACAGCTTGGTGTAAATACTATGCTAAGAACATGTAATCTGTGCTTAACAGTTTACATGAAAGTTGTTGTTTTTCAGCAAATCACATTTTTGTAAATTAACAGCCTATTTAATTACGGGATTCTTCCTTTCTATTTCTCTGAAAATTATCAATAACTCACTTGAGGTGATCTTTGGTTTTACCATAATGTTTAACTCTTTAAGAAGCTTGATTGCTACAGTTTCAATTTCTTCATCTTTATAAAAATTACTTTGTGTAAAATTTAGATATTTCAGTATCTTGAATGCATTGAACCATTTAAAGAATCGTTTATTGAAATTTACCGAAGTTGAGCTGTTTTTATTTATTTCGTCAATGTTCTTTTTAAATTCAATTTGAAGAAGAAATTGCCTGATAGCTTCTGATTGCCTGATTATTAACTTTTCAATGCTTTCTTTGTCAGCTTTAAAAAGTTTTTCTATTTCAGTAAAGAGCTTTCTTAAATCCAGAAAACTTTGTAATGAATATGTTTGAAGCCCATTTTGGTCAGTAAGTAATTTATTGATTATTGGCCCTGTCCCAAAAGGAACCCGGTCAGACGGGCGTGGTGAGGGATAAACGCATGTTGAATTTATTTCACCGAATACTCCATTAGGAATAATTTTCTGTAGAAAGTAGAAATCTTCACCGGCTTGTTTCTTGTTCATACCACCCTGTGAGGCATAGGCTGATGCTTTTACGTTAAAACATGAGCCAACTGTATGAAATGCAAAAGGATAGACTGTGTGTCGTAAAGCTTGGTTGTAATATCTGAGGTACAATTCATATTGTGTTATTGCAGAATAAATATTATTTGAGAATTCTGTGCCTGAAGTTGGATGTTCAAAATATACCGCACTTCCAATGGCCTTTGGATATTTTGTGTAGAAATCTTCAACTGAGACAAGAAAATTTGTGTCGCAAAGACTATCTGCATCAAAAGAAACTATTATTCCGTTGGGATTATTGGCGAAGTTAAATCGTCTAATTGCTTCGTCCATACCAATCTTACGAGCAAAGCCTGCACCTGCATGTTTTGCCCGTAATTTGCTTTTATGAACTACGTGAAACTTCAACCATTCGTTTGATAAATCAGGAAGTTTCTTCTGTAAGATCTTCTCCGTTAGCTTATTTTGCTCTAAGATGTTAGATGCAGACTCTTCACTCGAATTTATTACAATAACAACTTCAACAGCTTTTTTAGTTTTGCTACAATTCGATAAGCTTAATAGGCTTTTCTCAATGTCAGGTTCATTATAACAGGGTATTACAATTATTATATTTAAGTCTTTATCAGGATTTTTAGAAATGAGACTTGGGAAGAGACAGTGTTTTCTTATATAACTGTCGGCAAAAGCCATGATTAATATATTTAGTAAATAAAACTGCTGTTAGCTCTTATTTTTCTTCATCTTCATCTGTAGGCTTGTATCTTTTGTTAAGTTCTTCAATTACTTCATTTGTAATTTCAAAACTTGAGTCGGCAATAAGCAAATTTCCACCATCAATCTTGCTGAATATATATTGAAAATTTTGCACCTTATTATATTCAGAGAGATAATTTATTATTGAGTCATATAGTCTTGAATTCATATTTTGTTGTTCTTCTGCCAATTGGTTCTCTAAATCGTATTGTAGATTTTGCAGATCTTGTTGTTGCTCAAGTAAGGCATTTTGTTGATTTTCTGCACTTTTTTGACTTAAAAAACTTCCTCGTTTAAGTTTCTCCTGAAACTTCTTGGCTGCTGCTTCATAATCTGAGATCTGAGATTCTAAATGATTCTGAAGTTCAGTTTTTCTACTAATAAATTTATTGTTAAGCTCTTCAGATAATTTATAATCGGTAAGTAATTTCTCTAAATCCAAATATGCAATACTCAGTTGCTTATTATTATCGATAATACTCTGCTTAACAGGTGATATCTCTTCTTTGGCCTTGTCATTATTGCTAAAATGTAAATAGTACAGAACCATGATGGCAATAAAGAAAACGACATTTAGTATGGAAGATAGCTTATTCATTATGTTTAGTTTAATAATTTTTATTGTTACAAAGATAGTTTATTCTCTTTCACATCCCTAATGCTTCAACCCTGATTAAACAAAATAGCGGAATATGTCTGTGGTAATTTGTAATATTATTAGAACTCACTATAATTTTAAAACTAATGAGTAGAGCATCATAATAATATATCAAGATGTATTATGCTTCTATAAGTTGAGTTAATAGTATTAATTTGTATATTTGAATTCTACAATAATTATTTAATATTAATAAAATGATAAAAATTAGTTCAATAATAATTCTTCTTGCTTTTTTCTTTTCGGCATGTAATAATAATAACGAATATGTTAGTCATATTCAGAGTAAAAGAGTTGAGAATGATAGTATTCTTAAGTTATCTGAAAACAGCCCTTTACCCGATAGTGTAAGAACTCATTTTGCCGGCCTTGAGTATTTTCCTATTGATGAGGATTTTAAGGTTACAGCCGACTTTGTTCGAGCATATAATCAGGCGGAGTTTGGTATGAAAACAACAACTGACCGCCTGCCTGTTTATCGTAAATTTGCTGATGCTTATTTTAATCTTAAAGGGATTAAGTGCAAATTAACTGTTTATCAAAATACCGAGTTGATGGATAATCCGAAGTTTAAAGATTACTTATTTGTTCCATTTACTGACAAAACATCAGGTGAGGAGAGTTACGCCGGTGGCAGGTATCTTGATCTTAGGATTCCCAACGACGATAAGATAGTTCTTGATTTTAATTTGGCCTATAACCCATACTGCAACTATAATAGCCGTTACTCATGCCCCATACCGCCAAGTGAGAACGATCTTAAGGTAGAAATATTAGCAGGTGAAAAAGACTTTCATAAAAGTCATTAACTAAAGAATAAGATTAAAGTTTTACAAGTTTAGCAGCTGCTGCCATTAATGTGTCATCTGTTTTTGCAAAGCAGAATCGAAGCATTTTATCATTAGTCTTTTGATGGTAAAATTCAGAAATGGGAATAGCTGCAATACCAACCTTCTTTATCAGATAATCTGAAAACTCAGTATCACTCTTATCTGAAATGTCCGAATAATCAAGCAGTTGGAAGTATGTGCCTTTAGATGGTATTATTTTGAACCTACTCTCCCTCAATAAGTTTATAAATAAATCTCTTTTTTGCTGATAAAAATTATTGATTTTTAGATACTCCTCCGGAAAATCTAACATTTCTGCGTAAGCGTATTGTATAGGCGTGTTTGCAGCATAAACAATTAACTGGTGGACACGTCTGAATTCTGTACTTAGATCCTCAGGGGCACAGCAATAGCCTGTTTTCCATCCTGTTGTTGTATATGTTTTCCCGAAAGACGAGATTAATAGACTTCGGCTTGCAAGCTCCGGAAAGCGTGCTACACTTTGGTGAACTTCGTTGTCAAACAAAATATGCTCATAAACTTCATCGCTAAGAATGATTATTTTACTTCCAAAAGTAATCTTCTGAAGTTTCTGCATATCTTCTTCACTAAATACAACTCCACTTGGATTGTGTGGTGAGTTGATAATAATCATTCGTGTACGTGAGTTGATAGCCTTTTCTATTTCTTTCCAATTTATTTTATACTCAGGTGCTTGCAGAGAAACAAACACAGGTACACCTCCATTTAGTTTTATCGATGGCTCGTAGGTGTCAAATGCAGGTTCAATAATAATCACCTCGTCATTTTCGCGAATAAATGCAGAGATTGCTGTAAAAATAGCTTGTGTTGCTCCTGCGGTAATCGTTATTTCCGTTTTTGGATCATACTTGTGATTGTAAAGATTCTTAATTTTATCGCTGATTTTTTCACGTAAAGTAAAAACACCTTCAAGGGGAGCATATTGGTTATGTCCTGTGTCAATATAATGATTAACAAGCTGTTTCAGTTTATCTGAACAGTCAAAGTCAGGGAAACCCTGAGAAAGGTTGATGGCATTATATTCGTTTGCCATTCTCGTCATTTCCGAGAAAATGCTAAATTTTGTATTTGGTAATTTTGATGATGTCATTCTACATAAAAAATAAGCGGCAAATCTAATTAATTTTATGTTTCACAAATCCAAAAACTGAATTTATTATTAACATAAAAATTATACTACTAGTTATATATTTATCTGTGTCAATAAAACTGTTTAGGTAACCTTAATTTCAGCAATAAATTGCAATTAATTTGAAAATATTTCGTGATGCTGATAATTGCTAGCCAATTACTGATCCATTATCAAAATTTTTATCGGGCTGAATAAAGGATAATTCATTATTTGAATCCAGGGCCATAAGTATCATTCCTTGAGATTCAATCCCTTTTATTTTTCGGGGACTGAGGTTTACAAGAACACTAACTTGTTTGCCGATAACATCTTCGGGCTTGTAATATTCAGCAATTCCAGACACTACCGTTCGTTGGTCAATTCCGGTATCAATCTTTAGTTTTAGCAGTTTTTTTGTTTTAGCTACTTTCTCAGCTTCGATAATTGTTCCTAAGCGAATATCCATCTTTGTAAAATCATCAAAACTAATATTGTCTTTTTGAGGCTTTGCTTTAAAGTTTTCTTTGGAATTTGCAGCCTTTGTGGCAAGTAACTTATTTATCTGCTCTTCAATTGTTTTGTCTTCAATCTTCTCAAAAAGCAAAGATGATTTATTTATCTTATGACCTGCCGGAAGAATATCTTTTGAGCCAATGAGTTCCCAGTCGAATTTATCAATATTAAGAAACTGAATGAGTTTGTTTGCCGTAAATGGTAGAAAGGGTTCAATTAATCCGGCAAGATTAGCTGTTATCTGAAGTGAAACAAATAAAATTTCTTCAACTCTTTCTTTATCGGTTTTAAAAATTTTCCAAGGCTCGGTATCAGCTAGATATTTGTTGCCCAAACGAGCTAAATTCATTGCTCGGCTTAGAGCTTCGCGAAAGCGGAAATTCTCAAGTGATGATTCAACATCAGATTTTATAGCGTCAATCTTATTTAGGACATCATTATCATCTTGCGATAAGTTTTTAACAGAAGGGACAATGCCATTAAAATATTTATGCGTAAGTACTAATGCTCTATTTACAAAATTACCCAAAACAGCCACTAACTCATTATTGTTTCTTGTTTGAAAATCTTTCCATGTAAAATCGTTGTCTTTTGTTTCGGGAGCGTTTGCTGTTAAAACATAACGCAAAACATCTTGTTTGTCAGGAAATTCTTCAAGGTATTCATGTAGCCAAACAGCCCAATTGTTTGAAGTTGATATCTTTTCTCCTTCAAGGTTAAGAAATTCATTTGCCGGCACATTATCAGGTAGGATATAGCTGCCTTCGGCTTTTAACATTGCCGGAAAAATAATACAATGAAACACAATATTATCTTTACCTATAAAATGGATCATTCTGGTATCTTTGTCTTTCCAGTACTTTTCCCAATCGTTTCTAAGTTCTTTTGTTGCAGAGATATATCCAATAGGTGCATCAAACCATACATAAAGAACCTTGTCCTTAACACCTTCAATAGGTACAGGAACTCCCCAGTTTAAATCACGTGTTACAGCTCTGGCTTCTAATCCAATATCTTTAATCCACGATTTACATTGACCATAAACATTAGTTTTCCATTCTTTATGCTCTTCAAGAATCCACTTCTCGAAAAATCCGGAATATTCATTAAGTGGTAAATACCAGTGCTTTGTTTCTTTCTTTACAGGAATATTTCCTGTAATAGCAGATTTTGGATTTATCAAATCAAGTGCACTTAAAGAAGTACCGCATTTTTCACATTGGTCGCCGTAGGCATTCTCATTCCCACAATGCGGACATGTTCCGGTAATATAGCGGTCTGCCAGAAATTGGTTTGCATCGGCATCGTAGAGTTGCTCAGTTGTTTTTTCTATAAAATCTCCTTTATCGTACAATGTTTTAAAAAACTCTGAGGCTGTTTCGTAATGTGTTTTAGAGCTTGTACGCGAATAAATGTCAAAAGAAATTCCAAAGTCACTAAATGCTTTTTTAATAATATTATGATATTTATCTACAATATCCTGAGGACTAACACCTTCTTTTTTTGCTTTTAAGGTAATCGGAACGCCATGTTCGTCAGAGCCACATACCCACACAACATCTTCTTTTTTAAGACGAAGATATCTAACATAAATATCAGCAGGTATATAAACACCGGCAAGATGGCCAATGTGGACAGGTCCGTTAGCATAGGGTAAGGCACATGTAATCAAGTTTCTTTTGAATTCCTTCATTTTGTTTGTCATTTGCGGTTTTAAAAACCGGATTAATTTTAGCTCTGCAAAGATAATCAAAGAGTTTAATTAGTATTTTAAGATTATTTAATTTGTTTTTAGTATTTTTGGATATTAATTAATTTAAGTTTTGCCGCATGAAGTCTAATACACTTAACAAATTTCTTTTTCACAGTCCCCGTTTACTTGCGATATTATTTTCTATTGTACTTATTCTTCTTGCCGCTGATATATTTAGCGATCCTATAATGACATGGTCAAACAAAATTCTGTCTTTTTCAGTAAAGCTTATTACGCCGGCAATTATTATTGCTTCACTTGTTGTAGCCTGGAAAAGAGAAATGATAGGTGGTTTGATTTTTATTGTTTTAGGAATAGCTTATTTTTTGCTTGGCTGGAACGACCTGGCATTCTGGAAGCTTTTATTATCCGGTAGTATATTACTATTTATTGGTATATTGTTTTTAATTGATCACAGAAGGAATAAGACTCCTGTTGACGAAAAAGCCGAATGAATAGTATTATTGATTTTGAAAATAACCTTGGCCAAACTGAATTATTTTTGTAATCCCGTAGTCGTATTTTCATTATTAAAGATAATATATTTTATACCTTTGCACCCTGAAAAAAGGAATAAATGATATACGACAATATTTTACAAACTATTGGTGCAACACCATTAGTTAAAATCAACAGGTTAAATACAAAAGAAGGAGTATCAATCTCTGCTAAGATTGAAGGAAACAATCCTAGTGGTAGCATTAAAGACCGGATAGCTTTAAAAATGATAGAGCAGGCCGAGGCAGAAGGACAACTGACTGCAGGAAAAACTATTATTGAAGCCACTTCAGGTAATACAGGTATAGGATTAGCTATGATTGCCGCAGTTAAAAATTATGATGTGACTATAGTTATGAGTGAGGCTGTTTCTGTTGAACGTCGTAAGTTAATTCGGGGTTTTGGTGGCAAAGTATTGCTGACTGCTAAAGAAAAAGGTACGGATGGTGCTATTGAAAAAGCAAGAGAATTAGTACGTCAATACCCTGATAAATATTTTATGCCCGATCAGTTTTCTAATAAATACAACAAACTGGCTCATTATAAAACTACCGGAGAGGAGATTTGGAAGCAAACAAATGGAAAGATTGATTATCTGGTTTCTGCAATTGGTACCTCGGGAACAATTATGGGGATAGCTAAAACCTTAAAAGAATATAATCCAAAAATCAAGATTGTTAGTGCACATCCTGTAAAAAAGCATTATATTCAAGGTATAAAAAATATGGAGGAAGCAATTGTTCCCAGCTTATACAACCCTGACGAGATTGATATTACAGTAATGATAGAAACTGAAGATGCTTTAAGATTTTCACGCCGCATTATGAGGGAAGAGGGGATACCGGTTGGGATGAGCAGTGGTGCTGCAATGTATGCAGCTATGGAAATTGCAAAGAAAATTGACAAAGGAAATATCGTTGTTATCTTTCCCGATAAGGTAGATAAGTATTTAAGCACTGAGTTGTTTGATTATTAAATATATATAATTGGTTCTCAAATATTGCTTTGTCCCTTCTCAGATAAGTTATAGTACTAAGTAAATAATCCTTTTTTGTTTGCTGTTTTGTGATGATTTGTTTTTACCAATTTGTAAATCTTTGGCAATTATTTAATATTTAAGTAATTACTCCATCTGAATAGTAACAAAGTTTT
>JANTGP010000078.1 GCA_024762835.1 Bacteroidota bacterium | reverse complement strand
AACTCAAAGGAATGTATGTTTCATTAACCCCCAACAATAAAGAAAGAAAATAAAACTAAATAAATGGAATATACATTTCAGTTGGACAATTCAGGTCTTAAATGTAAGGGTAACTCTTTTAGTTCCTTTTAAAAATCTATTTTATTATGAATCAAAAATAAGAAATATTTTATGATTATTAATTGTTTTTCCGAGCGAAATTATCGATTTGCATGAAAAGTTAATCAAAAACGATAAAATTATGAATTTGAAGTGATTATTTTTAATTGATTTAGCGACTTTATGCATAATTTTTCCCTTTAGATTGGTGTACAATACTATCAAAAAAACTAAATAAAATATTTTTTTAAATTTGGAGGTGGTCTAATAGATTTTGGTGAAGAAATAAATTTTTCTTTATAAATTTTATCTGGTTTTAAATATATAATATCATATAGAGCAGAACCACATTTTTCGCATTGAAATGGATTTTGCTTAATAAGTTGAGTAATTATTTCAAAAAGCGATCTTATAACGTGCCCGTTTCTTTTTATTGCAGAGGGGAGTTTGTTTTTAAATTTTCTTTTTGTAGCACTTGCATGAAGACCATATCTTCTGGATTTCTGAAAATAGGGAGGTAAAACATGCTGTAGGAATTGATCGATAAACACTAAAGGACTAATCTGCCTTGAATTCTTAGGGGCCGGTTTTCCATCTTGTTGATTTTTATAATCATTGAATAAGAGTTTTACTTTGGAATGAGATTTTAAATATTGGACCCTGGAATTTGATATAGCAACTCTATTAATGTATCTGGATAAATAATTTTCTAAAATTTCTGTATCAATAGTGGGTTTAGTATTGTGAACTACCCATGCTTTTTGTCCTATCAATTCTAAAACTTCATTATAAGAGAAACGATAATTGATTTTATTTTTATCATATAGTTTTTTCAAACCTGTAATAAAGCTCTCTTTGTAGACTTTATTTATTTGCCTGAAACGAGCTATTTTTTCTTTCCTTTTAGGAATACAATATTCGTTTTTAGTATTTATAGCTCCAAAAGTAACTAAGCAGTGAGCATGGACATGGTATTTCAAATCAGATCCAAAGGTATGTAAAACAGCTATCATACCGGGTAATCCACCGATGTTTTTAGGGTCTGCAGATACTGTTTTTATTGTATCCCATGCTGATTTCATTAACAGGGAATAAATTTGTCTTTTATTGTTTCTGGCCAGACCGTTTAAGATGTGTGGCAAAGTAAATATTATATGTACATAAGGAACATTGAGTAATTCGTTTTTTAATTTATCTATCCATTGCTCTCTTTTTATAGATTGACAAATAGGACAATGGCTATGTCCGCATGAATTATATACAAAGTGATGGTGGTTGCAACTCTTGCATACTATAGCTTTTCCTCCTAATGCAGGAGTTTTGCAAACTCTCATTGCTCTGATTAACTTTATTTTTTGTTTATCAGGTTTATAGACTTTTATGTATTGTTCTCCAAAATCTCTAAATACTGCCCCTATGTCATTTTTTCTTTTTGTAGCATGGGTAATTGCATTTGCATTATGGGGTGATTGATATGTTGGTATCTCTCTTTGCATAGGTGTATGTATCTGGCCGTTGTTTTTAAGTGTTTATGACCAAGATTTTGTTGTAAATATACCAAATCCGTGCCACTTTCAAGATGATGTGTAGCATAACAGTGACGAAGTGTATGTGTTGATGCTTTTTTGTCTATTCCCATTCTTTTTTTTGCCATTCGTATGGCCCATCTTACAGCACTTACGGATATCATTTGCGTTTTATATTTTCCAAAAAAGAGATATTCCTTTGGTTGAACCGTTAAATAATATTTTCTCAATACTTCTATGAGCAAATCTGGTATATCAATATATCTGTCTTTGGCCCCCTTGCCTTTTATTATTCTTATCTGTTTTCTTTCACTGAGAATGTCTTTTATTTTTAGTTTTCTCAATTCGCCCACTCTCATTCCGGTAGAATATAAAGTGATAATAATAGTTTGATGTTTAATATTGTTTTTACAACCGAGTATTAATTTTTGAATATCCTGCTTAGATAATATTTCGGGTAGGTGTCTTTCTTTTTTTGGTCTTGGCAATTTTTTAAAACTCCATTCCAGATTAAGAACTTCTTTAAATAATTTGCGCATAGCAGAATAGATGTTATTCATCGTTTGCCACTTAGCTCCGTTTTTAACTCTGAATATCAGATAAGCTCTTACTTCTAATTGATTATAGATGTCTTCTATTTTTTCCTTCCTGCACCACCGGTAGTAATTGCGAAAATTTGATAAATATGCCTTTCGTGTGTATTCAGAAACATTGATTAGATATAAGTAATCTTCATAGGCCGTATATACTTTAATAAATTCTGAATCCTGATTTTCTGTAATGATTGTCTTATTCATAATAGGATTATTTTGCGATTATTCAATAATCCAAAATTACAAATAAAATTACATATAGTGTAGATATAGAGGTAATTAGATTAGATTAATTTTGTAGGGATTGTTCAACGGTTCAACGGTCCGCCGTATGCGATGTATCCTGACGTTAGTCGGATATATCGTCATGACGGCATGTTATGTGGGGTGATATTTCACCTTTTCATTTTTTTTTGCACATTGCAAGGCAGGCTCTTTGTCACATTTTGCTTTGCGTTTTGCATTGAGCGATGTGACAATGTGCCTGACTTTTGCTTTGCTATTTGGTGATAATTAATTTTCTAAATGATGTTCCGAATTTTGCTAATTTAATCCTGATTATGTATAATCCTGAATTTAATTCTTCAGATTCTACGTTTATAATCTTATCATTTGATTTCTTTTCTGATTTCAATTGCTGCTTGCCTGAAAGGTCAAATATAGTGATTTCCGCTTGATTTAACCTTGTATCGCTAAAATCTATTATAAAATTTCCCTTGGTTGGATTTGGATAGATTTTGATATTTCCAAATTCCGGGTCAAGGGTTGCTGTGTAATCTTTTAAGCATATTGTACTGTCGATGCTACAATTTGTTGTTGTATCTGTAACTGTCAATGTGTAGCAGCCAAAGTCTTTTAAACTGTCCAAATCCTCGGTTTTAGCAGTAAAATTGCCCGGTCCCGACCAATCAAATATGTAATTTCCACTATTGTTGGTGGTAACGTAAATATATCCCAATGGATCAAGTCTTACGTCTCTTGTGCTGTCTATTGTGATTGTGATTTCGCTTGGTTGTGTCAAGGTGAAATTTTGTATTACTTCACAGTTTTTTGCATCGGTGATAGTGACGCTGTAATTCCCCGCACATAGATTGCTCAATGATGCTGAATTTGCTCCTGTATTCCAATTGTATGTAAGTGGTGAAACTGCATTATTTACGCTTAATACCGCTATTGCTCCGTCACAAGCACCATAGCAACTTATATTAGTTGTTTGTGCGTTTACTTCAAGTGTTGGACAAATAAATTTGTCAATTGTAACCGTATCCAAAGCTGTACATCCGTTTGTATCCGTTACTGTCAATTGATAATCTCCCGGGTTTAGCCCTGAAATAGATTGTGTGTTTTGTCCATTGCTCCAAGCGAAAGTATAGGGTTGTGTTCCACCGCTTGGATTACTTGTCGCTGTTCCGTCATTTGCGCCATTTGCTGTCTCATCTGTCGAAGTAGCATTAGCAAATAATTCTGTTGGTTCAGTAATAGAATAGTTGCCGTAAACATTACAATTATTACCATCTACAATCGTAACACTATAATTTGCGGGGCATAAGCTGTCGATTTTTGCAGTGGTTTTACCGTTACTCCAAGTGTAAGTGAACGGTGTTGCTCCATTGGTTACTCCTGTGATTTCAAGGACTGCGTTGCATTCTCCGTTACATTTTACATTAGTTTGGCTGATTTCTATCGTTAATCCCTGACAACCGAATTCCGCTACCGATACGGATTCTATCGAAGTACAACCATTACTGTCCGTGACTGTCACGGTGTAACTTCCGGGTGCAAGATTATTAATACTTTGAGTGGTTTCTCCGTTGCTCCAAGAGTATAAATAAGGACTTTCACCGCCTGTAGGATTGGCTGTGGCTGTTCCGTCATTAGCATCATTGGCTGTTTCGTCTGTGGCTGTGGCATTTGCCAAAAGTTCTGCCGGTTGTGTTATTGTGTATGACTCTATAACTTCACAGTTTTTATCATCGGTGACTGTAACTGAATATGTTCCTTCACAAAGATTGTCAATAGCATTTCCGCTTTCGCCATTGCTCCAATTGTAATCAAAAGGTTCAACTCCATTAGTAACCTCTTCAATAATAATATATCCGTCACAAGCATTGTAGCAAGATACATTTTCCTGTGTAGCTATGATAGTTAAATCAGGACAGATAAATTCCTGAACTGTTACGGTTTCTATGCTTTGACAATCATAATAATCCGTTACTGTTACTGTGTATTCTCCTGGGGCTAGATTAACGATACTTTGGCTTGTAGCCCCTGTACTCCAGGCATATTCATAAGGAGATGTACCTCCTGCAGGATTGGATATTGCCGTACCATCTTGTGCTCCATACGCTGTTTCATCTGTAGCTGTGGCATTGGCGAGTAATTCATCGGGTTCTATTACATCAAAACTCTGCGTTGCCGTGCAATTATCGGCATCTGTTATTGTAATACTGTATGTTCCTGCACAAAGATTCAGTATGTTTTCTGTTTCATCCCCTGTTGACCAAAGATAAGTGATTGGGCTAACTCCATTTATCACATTTATTATTTCTATTGAACCATTGCAATTTCCATTACAAGTTGGATTCAATTGTTCATATTCTATGGTAAGTGTAGGGCAAATAAATTCTTCTACTTCAGCAGATGCTTCTACGGTACAACCATTGTCGTCTGTAACCGTAACATAATAGATATCAGGTGCCAGATCAGTGATAGTCTGCGTAGTTTCCCCTGTATCCCATTCATAATCATAAGGAGGAATACCTCCGTCAGCATTTACAGTTGCCGTTCCATTATTGGCATTATTATAAGTTTCACCTGTAGCTGTAGTGGTAGCAGTCAATTCTTCGGGTTCTGTGATTGTAAATGTTTCTGAAACCACACTACAATTCTTACTATCGGTCACAGTCACATCATAATCTCCAACACAAAGACCGGTTGCAGTTTGTGTAGTTTGACCGTCAGACCAAGCATAAGTATATGGTGCTATTCCATTTACAACATTAGTAATGGTTATCTCTCCATCGCATTCATCATAACAAGTATTATCAAATTGTGAAGATTCCAAAGATAAAGTAGGACAAATAAACTCTGCTACCGTCACTGTTTGTTCTGCTGTACATCCATTGTCATCCATTACTGTCACATCGTAATCTCCCGGTGCAAGGTCGGTAATAGTTTGTGTGGTTTCTCCATTACTCCATTCGTAACTGTATGGAGTTGTTCCACCCATAGGATTGGCTGTAGCTGTTCCATCTTCTGCTTCATTGGCTGTTTCGTCTGTAGCAGTTGCATTGGCAAATAATTCATCAGGTTCTGTAATAGTATAACTTTCAGTAACTGAGCAATTTTTTGAGTCTGTAACCGTAACTGTATATGTATCGGGACAGAGATTGTCAATACTTTGTGTAGTTTCACCTGTGCTCCATTCATAGTCAAAAGGTGCAATACCATTTGTAACATCATCCACAGTCAGGATTCCATCACAATCATCATAACAAGATACATTTTCCTGTGTTTTGATTATCGTGAGTACAGCGCAGACATACTCATTTACCGTGACTGTTTCTTCGGCAGTACAACTTTGCGCATCTGTAACTGTTACAGTATAAGTTCCAGGTGCAAGATCTGTGATAGTTTGTGTAGATTCACCATTTGACCAACTATAAGTATATGAACCTGTTCCTCCTGTTGGAACTGCAGTTGCTGTTCCATCCTCAAAGTTATTGCCTGTTTCGTCTGTTGCGCTTGCATTGGGTGCAAGGGCATCAGGTTCTGAAATTGTATAAGTTTCAGATACCGGACAGTTTTTATCATCTGTTACAGTTACTGTGTAAGAACCTGCACAAAGACCGCTAATTGTAGCAGTTGTAGCGCCATTTGACCAAGAGTAAGTATAGGGTGGAACTCCGTTTGTAACACTATTTATACCTATATATCCATCACAATACCCATTGCAAGTCGCTTCTTCCTGTTCAGCCATAATAGTAAAAGTCGGGCAAATAAACTCTGCAACTGTAACCGTTTCTTCGCCTGTACAAGTTTTGCTATCTGTGACTGTCACCGTATAATTACCGGGAGCAAGACCTATGATTGTTTGTGTAGTTTCACTATTGCTCCAAGCATAAGTGTATGCCGGTGTACCGCTTGTTGGATTACTTGTAGCTGTTCCATCATTAGCATTATTTGCTGTTTCATCTGTGGCAGTTGCATTGGGTATTGGGTTTGGATTTACTGTGACTATTACATTATCCGTATCAGGGCATCTTCCGTCATTGCTCACTGTTACGGTATATGTAGTAGTAGCACTTGGGCTTGCTACCGGATTGGCAATATTAGGGTCATTCAGTCCTGTTGTGGGAGACCAACTGTAAGTAGTTCCACCATTTGCATTGAGTTGAACACTTCCTCCTGCACAAAACTCCGTATCTGATCCTGCATCTGCTATTACACTTTCGGTTTCAAAGCTTTCTTCGGTGCATCCTGTAGCATCCCCACTTCCGTTATAAGGTGTGATTGTAACATATATCGTACTTCCACAAGGAAAATCTCCCGGATCGTAGGTTGTTACGTCTCCTACATCTTCATTGTCGAGTATATCTGTTCCACCCGAAATAGTACCAACTGTTAATTTATAGCCAGTTGCTACAATGACGGGATCCCATGATAAATTAGAATTTGTTGGCACATTGGTTGAACCATTAATTGGTAATATTAAATTTGTGCATGTAAGAGTAGGATAATTGCAGTTATTATATGAATCTCCATATATCGTCCATCCTTTGACATTTTTAAGATTGTTTCTTGCACTTTGAGCCAACCAGTATTTTCTCCCAAATGCTCCTAATGATAAACTATTGGGCGTCAGTGGATTTTCATTCCATCCTGTCAGTATGTTGTCATAGTTTTCACAATCCAGACCACAAAAATTCAACATGCCAGTAAGATTAACAGAACTGTTTAAAATCCAACCACCAATATCCTGATTGAATGCATTAGCTGAACCAAACATATAATACATGCTTGTGACATTTGACACATCCCAGTCTCCAATATATTGATTAAATGCACTGGCTGAACCAAACATATAATACATTGTTGTAACATTTGATACATCCCAACCTCCTATATCCTGATCAAAGGAGCTTGCTTCATAAAACATATATGCCATATTTGTGACACTTGACACATCCCAGCCTCCAATATCCTGATTGAATGTACTGTTATAACGAAACATAGAATTCATATTTGTAACATTTGATACATCCCAACCTCCTATATCCTGATCAAAGGAGCTTGCTTCATTAAACATATATTTCATATTTGTGACACTTGATACATCCCAACCTCCTATATCCTGATCAAAGGAGCTTGCTTCATAAAACATATATGCCATATTTGTGACATTAGATACATCCCAACCTCCTATATCCTGATCAAAGGAGCTTGCTTTATAAAACATATATTTCATATTTGTTACATTTGTCAAATCAGGTACATCGGGAGCATTATTTACAAAATTTGAACAACCCGAAAAAGCAGATTCCATACTAGTCCAGTTAATTGATCCCCATTGGTCAACTGAAAGTATTTTTTGTTTGTCACCGCTATTATGAAAAAATATTCTCGGGAAAGCTCCCTGTATTTTAATGATATATGTTCCTACTGTACCATAGTCATGTGTTACACTTCCTGTGATGCCGAATTGGTCGAAAGTGCCATCATTGTTCCAATCCACATCGTAATTGTACGTCTCGCCTGAAAATGTAGGAATAGTTATGCACGAATTACATGATGAGCCTGAATTATCAGTCTTCCAGGTTGTTACAAAAGGTGTCTGAGAAATAGTTGTATTTGCTATTAAGAAAATGCAGAATGCAAGAGTAATGGTTATTATTTTTTTCATATTATTTGCTATGTATTTATCTTTATTTGAAATATTAAAAGAAAAGCTTAAAACCAATTTTAGTTTCATCTTTAAAATTTGTTAAAAGCTTAGAAATTGTTTTACTGTGACTGTGATGTGCGTATTGCTTTGAAGCGTTGCGGACATCTCTTTCACAGGGCTAGTTGCAATATGCTGTTTATTCAATGTTTTTGTTCTTTTCTTTTCTTGTTCCAACTAAGGGTAAAAATTGCCATTGTGATTCAGTTTATTATAATTTATATATTTCATCAATATAATGTTTCTATCTTTTGACATTCGTTAACGAAAATATTCAAAGGAATTTTTTCCGTAGGGTGATCGTTGAGCTATTTTTTAAAAATAATTTTTTGCTATAGTTATAAACACTTTTTCACGTGTTTCGACAAGTTGTGTTAATCCCAACGGTCAGCTGCATGCGACGTACTCACTGTGTTGCGCCTGCGGCAAGTGAGTATGTGCGACATGCAGCATATTAGCGATATTTTTTCTTTTGATTAATAATAAAATTTTACCAGTTTTAAGCAATATAGATTGCTAACCTTCTATACAAAAATTTGCGTACTTGAGTAATGTTTTTAATCATATATCGTTGGATTGTAAAGGAATTCATATCTGTGAGCTGCTTGATCTTCATTGCAAATAATAGAATTCAATTTTTCTACTCTTTCTCTTATTTTTTGACTTTGGAATGTTGACCAAAACTTCACTAATCTACAACTCCATCTGTAAACTAGAGCATAAGGATATTTAGAATCTAAAGATTCTTGAAATTTTTCAATTTTATAATCAATTTTACTGTTTGAGACTTTACTGAGCAATTCTAAATATCTAAACAAAGGATATATTTCGTGTCTTGAATTTATTCTTTTTGATATTCTATGATGAATATCTTCATATTTTTCATTTTGTTCTGTCAGAATATACCATTCCATAAGACTTAAATATGTTGATAAGCTATCGGGTCTACCTGATGTTATTTTTTCAAAATGTTTTTGTTCATATGTTTTCAATCTTATACTTAAATTCTTTTCATCATTAATTTGTTTATACAATAAAGTTATTATAGGTTCTAAAGAATATCGGTTAGCTAATTGTTTCAATGAATTTATTGCTCCTAAAGTATCTCCTGATTTCATTTGAGCATAATATAATTCTTCATATCCAATACTATGACGATGTTGATAATGAGGATGCATAAAATAAAAAATCTCATAGTTTTCTATTGCTCGTTTAATATGGTCAAGACTTTTGCTATATTCTTTGTTTTTAAGCAACCTTTCACCAAAAGGCCTATGAAACATAGCTTTGTTTAGCACAACAGAATCTATTTTTTCAAAAATTTTATACATTGGAGGATTATGTAATTCATTTCTATTCATAAAAGAAACCCCCTTCTGAAAAAATTGAGGATCTGATTTTAATGAATCCAAAGTTATTTTGTCTTGTTCATATGCCAACCATTTATAATCAAATCCTGATTTTAAAACATTAATATCTGAGTTTTTGTTAAATGCAAAATTTATTAAAGGTATTTTTGAAAAAATAATATTATCAGGAATATTTTTTATTTTATTTGATTCCAAATTAAGGCTTTTACATAAAAATTTAGACCAACCTAGTTTAGGAAGTTCAGTAATCACACAGCCACCTAAATCAATTTTTAATTTTTCATTATGCAAGTTCATTAAAATAGCCAATACTTCATTTCCATTATTTTTAATCGCTTCTTTAAAGTTTAATTCTTCTAAATGATTCAAGTTTTGAAGATTTTTTAGAAACATATTAAAGCCAGGAGGGATTTCTTCAGTTGATTTAGAGAAGTAGTTATTTTCGAAATTAATCTGTTTTAAATTTGTTAATTTAATCAAACTCTCAGAAATATCCTCTAAAAGATTATTTTCTACATTTAAATACTCTAAATTTTTTAATTCCCCAATATCATCGTTTAGGAAAGATAATCTATTTGAATTCAATGTTAATTTTTGTAAATTCTTAAGTTTTGAAATTCCAAAAGGAATTTCAAAGAAATTGTTTCCTATTAATTCTAATTCAACAAGGTTTTTTAAATCAAAAATTTGCTTTGGAAAAGCCTCTAATTTCCCGATAACACTTAATTTCTTTAAGTTTTTTAATTTTTTGATATCATCCGAGATCACTATTTTAGGAGAATTATAATAGTCAATAATTAACCTTAACTCTTCTAAATTACTTAGTGAGAAAATTTTAGGTAGTATATCAATACTTTTTAAATTTATCTTTAATTTCTTTAAGTTTTTTAATTGATTTAATTTCACATTTTCAATTTTTACTTCAGTATCTGTTCTAATAGATAGGTTCTCTAACTCCCTACAATTCCAAATATCACGGACATTGAAATTACCACCTCTGCTTACAATTTTTAGGTTTTTCAATTTTCGTGGAAGAATAAGAGTCTCACAATGATTCCGACAATTTACATATAGTTCTAAAGACTCTAAATTTGGTAAAAATTCATTAAAGTTATATTGTGTAAAGTTAATATTTCCAGAAGTTAGAGATAACTTTCTAAGATTATTCAATTCAGCAAAAAGATTTGGTTCAATGGTTGTTTTGGTATTATCAATTATAATCTCTTTTAGATTTGGGAAATTTTTAAGATTTGAAATGTTTTTTTCAATCCTTATTTTTCTATTACTACTACCCATTAATATCAATACTTCTAGAGATGAGGATACTACATTTTTAGGTAAAAATACAGACCCTCCCTGTAATTTAAGCCCTGTTAGTTTATTTAATAATGATGGATTATCTATAATAATATCTTTATAACTATATCGCTTGGAGTGTATTATTAAATACTTCAATTTTGGCATTTGGCTTAATTGATCCCACAAGCCATTTTTTAGCCATGATTGGCTAATATTTGATAATGAAAGAAATTCAATGTTTTTTAGTTCCTTGAATTCTGGTAAATCTGTTTCTTTGTTCTCAGGTCTGTTATATGGTAATGACACTTTTAAAAAGATAATATTTGAAAAATTGTTCAATTCATTAAAAATAACCTTCGAATCAATTTCTGAAAATATAGAAGATAAAATATCTATTTTTATAATACTTGTATCCCTAAGTTCACAATCCGGTATCATTGGTTTGTATTTTATACTTCCTAAAACATTGCGTTTATAACCATAAAGATCATAATGAGTCAAAAAATCTTTACTGAAATCAATTTTTTGAGATACCAATTCTGAGAAATTTGTTAATGTCAGTATTGTAAAAAAAATTAGAAAAAATATTTTTTTCATAAATAGTATAATTAATTCTTATTTCTTATTTTAATAAGGTTAAAAAATCTTGATTATAATTATTTTTTGTTCATTTGGCATTGACGGGTTTGTTTAAATTTGATTTCTAATTATCGCTAACTCACTTTTACCCCCAACAAATCTATAGCTTTATTCAGTATTTTTCAATTATTTTACCGGGTTGTTAGCAATTTATCTGTTAATATCAGTTATTATCGGGTAATATCCGTTAATAACTACTAGTAATTAATCAGTGTTAATGATTTTCAAAATGATTTTGGAGCAGGAATTGTATCCCAAGGATAAAATCTTGATATGATTTATGGTTTTAGCCTTTATCCTGTTGAAAAAATTATCCCTATACCTTAACCCAACTACCTGATTTTAATGACTCTACTGCAGCAATTGCAGCTCCAGATGTATTCATTATTTGGTCATAGGGTATAATTGCTGTCCCTCCGCTTTTCAATGATTTCAAAAACAACTGAAATTGCTTCATTTGTCCTTTGTCCTGTGTCTTTTTGAAGCCCTTTGCTTTGAATCCGTAATATTTGACAGTTCTGAAATTGTCAATAACAGCAGTGCGATTATTGGAATATACCTCTACTCGCTCTTTGGAATAGCTTTTGCTTCCATTGGAAAAATAATTGATCACTCCCTGTGAACCGTTTTTATACCTCAACAATATTGAAGCATTATCGGTATTTTCTTTTAGTTCGTTACCCATAGAATTCATTACCACTTTATCAACCAAACTACCTGTAAAAAATGTAATTAAGTCTATTAAGTGACAGGCTTCCCCTATGATTCTGCCTCCACCTGTCTGCATATCATGTACCCACATTTCAGGTGGTATATAACCGGCATTCATTGTTGCTATTATATTTAAAGGACCGGGATTTTCCCCAAGGTTCTTTTTAATATCCTGTGCAAAAGGCGAAAATCTTCGATTGAACCCTACGGTTAAGGTTTTTCCGGATTCTCGATATACTTGATCTATTTCATCAAGTTTCTTCATGGTCAATGCCAAGGGTTTTTCTACAAATACTTCTTTGCCTGCTTTTAGGGACTCTATCACCTGACGGGCATGAAGATTGTGTCTGGTTGTGATAATCACTGCCGACACCTCATCGTCTTGTAATATATCTTTATATTCGGTTGTCGAAAAAGGAATTTTGTATTTTTTTGCCAGCAAAGTCCCGCTTAATCCTTTGGAACTGGCAATATATTTTATATGAGCATTATTCTTAATCAATTTGGGCAAAATCATCGATTTGGTATAATTGCCCGCACCGATAATCCCGATTACATCATTGTTGGAGGAAAAATTATGACCTTTGATTACGTTTATTGTTGTCATCCCGGTCTCAATATTTCCTGGATATTTGATCAGTGATGCAATGGAATTTGAAGTACCTATATTATTATAAATGCTGTTGTATTCATCCAATTCCACTACTTCGCTAATCAATGGTTTGACATCAAGTTGACCTATTGATAATGCATTAAGCACAGCTTCAAAGTTTCTTTTTTCTGTCCACCTTACATAAGCCAACGGATAGTCATGTCCTTTTTGTTCATATTCCTCGTCATACCTGCCGGGACCATAGGAACATGATACCTGAAAACTCAATTCTTTTTCATAAAAATCCGATCTCTTTATATCCAAACCGATTACTCCCACCAAAACAATTCTTCCTCGTTTTCTACTCATATTTGCAGCCTGTGAAATCACATCATTGCTTTTGGTAGAAGCGGTTATCAATACTGCATCTGCACCGACATTAGCTGTGCTATTCATTACCGCTTGTACCGGATCAACTGCAGAGGCATTATATGTTTCAATGCCCCATGTTTTTGCCAGTTCGACTTTGGTGGGGTCAAAATCAAATCCAATTACTTTGCATCCGTTAGCTTTGAGCAACTGTATAGCTATAAGCCCTATCAATCCCAGTCCAGTAACTACAACTGTTTCACCAAATGTAGGATTAATCAATCTTAAACCCTGCAATGCTATAGAACCAATAACAGTAAATGCGGCTTCATCATCGGAGACATTGTCGGGAATCTTGGCGACAAGATTTTTCGGCACCGAAACT